>NZ_SJUP01000050.1:0-404 GCF_004337025.1 Exiguobacterium sp. SL-10
TGCTGGTACTCTTGTTGTGCCCGTTGCTGAAGCAGTGGCGACTGCATGGTCGCAACCGACAACGCATTATTGACTATCCATCCCCAAGGATGAATACCGGCTCGAGTTAAATCATCCTATAAATGTTTAGCTTCTAAAACCGGGGTGGTTTCAGCCAAGGTCGCAATCAATACCTTGGTTCTTGTGGGATCTTGAAACTGCATTAACGGGGTGGTGAAACGCTGATTATCACCCATCTTTTTGGCAATTTCTTTATGATACGCACCAGTCGCATCGAGAAGCAATAACGTATGTCCCGTCGGGGCGGTATCCATCACCACAAAGCGCTGTGCGGAATCGCGAATCGCTCGGGAAAAAGCCTGAAATGTGGCAATTTCTTCCGTACAAGGAGAACGGAGATCTTC
>NZ_SJUP01000051.1:0-397 GCF_004337025.1 Exiguobacterium sp. SL-10
TTCATAGATATGTGCATTGATTATCTTATGAAATGCTTTACCCGGCTTATGCCCTGTAATTTGAGCCACCAGCGCTAATAATACAAAGCACTGTATTTGGTTGAAATTTAAACCTAATGGCACATCGCAGCTACGTTGATAAGAGGTTAAATAAAGCGTATCACCCACTAATGAAAATGTGTGTGTATGCATACAAGGACGCAAACAACCTAGCTCAGTTTCACCTGGATTATAGAACGTTACGATTTCGCCACGATCATCTATACCCTTAGAGAGGTCATCTACCACTTTACGTAGTTGGTCAAAATGGGAACCATCTGGACGTTGCCATTGGCGTCCTTGAACACCATAAACACGGCCCATATCGTCTTCACCTTTGCGATGAGGGTTATTTAGC
>NZ_SJUP01000052.1:0-394 GCF_004337025.1 Exiguobacterium sp. SL-10
TGGCGGTTGTGCAATCCATTGTCAGGATTGCAGTATTAGCCAGCTCTGCATCCCGTTTACTTTAAACGAGCATGAGCTTGATCAACTCGATAATATTATCGAGCGTAAAAAGCCCATCCAAAAAGGTCAAACCTTGTTTAAAGCAGGTGATGAGCTGAAATCACTTTATGCCATACGTTCCGGTACAATTAAAAGTTATACCATTACGGAAGAAGGCGACGAACAAATAACAGGATTTCATCTTGCTGGTGATTTGGTTGGCTTTGACGCCATTATTAATACTGAACACCCAAGTTTCGCACAAGCTTTAGAAACGTCTATGGTTTGTGAAATTCCATTCGAAACTTTGGATGACCTGTCAGGCAAAATGCCTAACTTACGTCAACAAATGATG
>NZ_SJUP01000053.1:0-392 GCF_004337025.1 Exiguobacterium sp. SL-10
GGCCGGGCCTCAGCGCGTGTGCGCATCAGTAAGTTACCAACAGATGCACGGTTTCAGCGCAGAACAACTGCGTAATGCCACTCATCTGGTGTGGGCGACGGGAGGTGGAATGGTGCCGGAAGAAGAGATGAATCAATATCTGGCAAAAGGCCGTTAATAACGTTTCAACGCAGCATCGCCATCCTTTCCCTGGGTGAGCGATGCTGCCGATGACGCAGACTTAAGATTCTGCCGTTTTACCTGCTATAGCCTCCTCTTTTTCCATCACCCAACGCCTTTCGCTGTAAACGGCGGTTTCGCAAACCAAACCAAAACCGTAAGTAAGATAAAAGCAATAGCCGCCATACGGAAAATCTCATTTGCAGAAATAGAAAGTGACTGCTGAGTTATTT
>NZ_SJUP01000054.1:0-392 GCF_004337025.1 Exiguobacterium sp. SL-10
CTGCTGAGCTTCTGTCCGACACCCGTAAAGATAGCGGCCATGTCGCGCATGTTGCCGCTGGCGTCACGGGTCTGTACGCCCAGGCGATTCAGAAAGCCTTCTGCACCGGGATTGTTACGAATAAACCGGGAGAGGCTTTCCAGAGAGGTTCGCGCCGCGTCCACGCTGCCGCCAACCTGCGAAACCGCATAGCCAATAGACTGAATTCCCTGGACTGTCGCGCCGGTGCGCTGTGACGCCCAGTAAAGATTATCCAGGCCGGAGGCGATCTTAGCCGTGAAGGCCACCACGGACAGTGCAGCTCCTTCAACAGACAGCCCCATTTTGATGACATTTGCAGTTGTACCGGAGAGGACAGAACCGAACTTTTTCGCTCCTGCCTCATCCACACT
>NZ_SJUP01000055.1:0-391 GCF_004337025.1 Exiguobacterium sp. SL-10
ATATAAAGCAACACTATGAACTTCAGGAATAGTAGATGGATCTAAAATTTTATGAATAGCAGAAAATACCATTCCTAAACCAACAATTAATAAAATAGTCCCAAGAATAAGTGATGCCACATTTTCATAGCGAAAATGCCCATAAGGATGATCCGCATCTGGTTTTTTCTGACTACCTTTATTGGCAATTAAAACAACAAAGTCAGCAATAAGATCAGAAAGCGAGTGAATACCATCAGCAATTAAACCTTGAGAGTGTGAGAAAAAGCCCACTGTAATTTGCCAAATGGATAAAACGATATTGACAAAAACACTCACTAACGTGCTTTTTTTAGCTGCCTTAAATTTTTCAGACTGTTTATTATCAGCCCGATCTAACTCAATATCATCA
>NZ_SJUP01000056.1:0-389 GCF_004337025.1 Exiguobacterium sp. SL-10
TGCCCCATCTATTCGCATAGCAAAAAGTAAAAAAGCAGGTTGCTAAAGAGAATAAAAAAACGTCAATTCGCCTTAAAACTGGACGACATAAGGCACAAAAGCACTTTTTACTAAAAAAAAGCATTTATTGTTAATTTATAAAATGAAAATTCACTACATTTATACGGATCTCTAATAGTTTTTTATACCCATCTATTCGAGTCACTAAGCCCAATGCCGCCACATTGGGCTTTTTTATTAACAATAGTTATTGATATCATTTTTCATTACGACAGAATCAAGTCTTTTTGACTCTATTTAACTGTTTTTTAAGACTAAAATCATTTAAATAATAATGATGAAGCAAGTAGCCCTACAACTATAGAAACTAAGCCATGCAGTATTAAGGC
>NZ_SJUP01000057.1:0-388 GCF_004337025.1 Exiguobacterium sp. SL-10
GTCGTAGAATGGCTGGTTTTTCTTCACAAATATGGTCTATTGGCGATTTACAACTTAATCCAGCAAACCATCAAGTCACTTTAAATAACGAACTGCTTTTGTTATCAGGTAAAGAATACCAACTATTATATGAATTAATGCGTAATACTGACAATGTGGTACGTAAATCAGAGTTAGAACAGCGTTTATTTGGCTTAGACGATAAAATCGAAAGTAATTCCCTTGAAGTGCATATGCATAATTTACGAAGAAAAATAGGTAAAGAGCGCATTATCACGGTTCGTGGCGTAGGTTATTTATTAAAAAAAGAAGCTAATTAAATGAAGATCCGCTCCTTCTTTATTTACACCATTGTCCTTCAGATTATCTCCATAATTATGCTTTGGGG
>NZ_SJUP01000058.1:0-383 GCF_004337025.1 Exiguobacterium sp. SL-10
GTTGATCGCGGTCAGATGATAACTGGACGCCCGTCGCTGGTCAGAGAAACATTCATCCCCGACAACAAAGTTCGGAGCTTATTACGGACTTTTGAGTCGAAAGGGATGCTTAATATTTGCTCGATGGGGAAGAAATTTAGCCTGTTTACAATCGTTAAATATGACGATTTTCAGGCAAAAAATTGTCCAACGGTTGTCCAACGGTTGTCCAACGCAAACACCAGTAATGGCGCGGATCTCAGCGGAGATTGTCCAACGGTTGTCCAACGGTTGTCCATAAACAATAATATAAATAATATCTCTAATACTGACGTATTAGAGAGTGCCACAGCAGACAAAAAGTCTGACAAGAAAAAACCTTCCGTTAGCTGTCAGGATGTTGT
>NZ_SJUP01000059.1:0-381 GCF_004337025.1 Exiguobacterium sp. SL-10
CAGTAGAACACGGTCCAGCCCTGCGGGAAGCCGCCTTTAGCGATGGGATCGGTATAGAACAACATGCGCGGCAGATACATCAGCAACATCCCCACCGAATCGGTGAAGTAGTTCATGATGAAGCTGGCACCGCTGACAATGAACACCCAACCCAGCATCAGGAAGCTCAGGTAACTACGCACGTCACTGGCGATACGTACCCCTTTTTGCAGACCGCAAGCGACGCAAATGGCGTTGAGGATAATCCAGCAGGTAATGATGATAGCGTCCAGTTGCAGGGTATGCGGAATGCCAAACAACCATTGCATACACTCGGTCACCAGCGGCGTGGCAAGGCCCAGACTGGTACCCATCGCGAAGATCAAGGCGACGAGATAGAAG
>NZ_SJUP01000005.1:0-216935 GCF_004337025.1 Exiguobacterium sp. SL-10
CGAGAGGCCACCCAGGGGCGGCCTCTCACGGCGCTCATCCGACGGCGCCGGAGACTCCTGAGGGATCAGCGAGCGGAGGGAGACCCAGCAGCGACAACGTCGCGATGCGGCTCCCTGCTCGCCCCTAGGAAAGCGGAGGCGCCAAGAGGATGAGCGAAAACATTCTGTTAGTCAACAATCTGAAGCCCTGTCTCATCATGAGACAGGGCTTGTTTTCAAGTGACGATTGAAATGAACAATGGGATGCCGACGAGCAAGTTGAACGGGAACGTGACGGCGAGAGCGAGCGTCAAATAAAACGACGGCTCCGCTTCCGGGACCGATGCTTGGAGCATGGCCGGTGCGGCGATGTACGATCCGCTCGCCGCGAGCGTCATCAACAGAATCGTTCCCCCGTCAGACAATCCGGCCATACCGGCCGCGAAAAAGCCGATGGTCGCGCCAACGAGTGGGAACGTCATCCCGACGACTAAAAATTTCACCCCATACGATGGTACCGTCTTCAGCTGATGGCCGACCTTTACGCCGAGACTGAGCAAAAATAACAACAACACACCCGGGAACAAATCGACGAAAAACGGGGTCAAGGCCGACGTATCTGGCGTGACAAGGCCGACGACGAGACCGGCCAGGAGCAGTAAGATACTTTTCGAGAGCAGACTGTCGCGGATGACGGAGAGTGACTGGCTCGGTGCAGCCGTAATTCCGAGAACGCGGCTTTGATTGTACAACAACAGTGCGACGACGAGACCTGGAATCTCGAGGACGACGACGAGTGTCGTCATGAACGGTTCATAACTGATACCGAGACGTTCAAGCTGGGCCGTCGCCGCAACGTACGTCACGAGTGAAACCGACCCGAACGTGGCTGCCATGGCGATTCGTTCCGGAAACGTGAACTTGAGAAGAAGTCCAAGGCCGAACGCGACAAGCGGAAGCACGATACCGAGCACGAGCGTCACAGCGAGCGGGAGTGCCAACTCGTCCATCGATACAGAGGCGAGTCCCATCCCTCCTTTCAATCCAATGGCGAGCAGTAAGTACAAATTGAGTGTGATACTGAGCGACTCAGGAATTTTCAAATTCGACTTGCCGAGGGCAGCAATCACACCTGTCACAAATAGGAGCACCGGGGCGCTCGTCATCAAAAACGTCAATAGTTCCATCTTTTCCTCCTAGACGACAAAAGCGCACACCAAAGAAAGGTGTGCGCTGCATGCCGACGGCTCGAACACGTTCGCTCCGTCTAGCCGACAACTGTCGGGTTTTTAGTTCATCAGCTCCGGGCCAGGACGACGGGAAAATCGCACGGACACTTCCCAATCCTGAACCGTCTCTGACTCTAGTTTAAAAATGTCGTCACGGCTTGTCAATCCCAGCATCCCACGGTGCATCAAGTCGAAAGACGATGAGGCGTTCCCCTGTCTTCGTGCTGATATCCGTATGAAGCGAGACGAGCCGTCGACCGAGCACGTCATACAAAATCGTCTCGAGCTGAGCCCGGCCTGATTCGACGAGGTTGTTACGGTATTTCTTCAATTGCTCACGACCGGCCGATTTGGCGGCCAGTTCGTACTCGGCTGGGGTCAAGACGCCTTGAAGCGTCACGATGGCCAAGTCGCGGAGCAGGTCTGCCTTACACGTCAAAGAGCCACGCCCGAGATACTCTTTCTCCCATTGGGTGATGCGAGCACTCAGTTCCATTTCGAGCTGACCTTTTTTCGGCATCGTTACTTCACGAATCCAATCATCATCTCGCGAAGGATTTTCGCTGCGGCGATGGCCGTCATGTCCGATTGATCATAAGCTGGTGATACTTCGACGAGGTCGGCACCAATGATGTCGAGGTCGGCGTTCGCGATGGCATGGACCGCTTCGAGCAATTCTTTCGTCGTGATGCCGCCGATCTCTTGCGTACCCGTTCCCGGTGCCGCCGATGGATCGAGGACGTCGATGTCGATCGTGACGTACACTTTTTTCCCAGCGAGTGTCGGTAACACGCGTTTGAGCGGTTCGATCACTTCATATTGATACATGTTATAGCCGACTTCTTTGACCCAGTCGAACTCTTCTTTCATCCCCGAACGAATTCCGAACGAGTAACAGTTCGATGGCCCGATGAGTTCGGCCGCTTTTTTGAGCGGTGTCGAGTGTGACAACGGCTCGCCTTCGTATTCGTCCCGGAGGTCCGTGTGCGCATCGAAGTGAAGAATGACGAAATCGTCGCCATACGCATCGTGCATCGCCTTGATGACCGGCCACGTGACGAGGTGTTCCCCACCCATACCGAGCGGGAACTTGCCTGCTTGGATGATGTCTTTGACGAACGACTCGATCATGTCGAGCGACTTCTGGGCGTTCCCGAACGGAAGCGGGATATCACCAGCGTCATAGACGGCGGCTTCACTCAAGTCTCCGTCAAGGTACGGACTGTATTCTTCAAGTCCGATTGAGACTTCACGGATCCGGTTCGGACCGAAACGTGAGCCCGGACGGAAACTGACCGTCCAGTCCATCGGCATCCCGTAAAGCACCGTCTTCGCATCTGTGACTTCTGGCAGGCTCGCAATGAATACTTTGCCTGAGTAGGCTTCATCGAAACGTTTAATCATTTCGTCAAGTCCTCCACAAATTTAGGAAGGACGAATGCCGCATGGTGTAGCTTCGGCGTGTAGTACTTCGTCTCGATATCATGGAAGCGCTCGGCCGGTACTTGTTCCGGGTCGTACTGCTTCGAACCGATTGTGAACGTCCACATGCCACTCGGATACGTCGGTACGTTCGCCGTGTAAAGCTTCGTGATTGGGAAAATCTCTTTCACGTCACGTTGAACCGTCTGGATGAGCTCCGGCGTGAACCATGGGTTGTCCGTCTGCGCGACGAAGATGCCGTCGTCTTTGAGTGCTCTCGAGATTCCAGCGTAGAATCCTTTCGTGAACAAGTTGGCCGCTGGGCCGACCGGTTCTGTCGAGTCGACCATGATCACGTCGTACTCGTTCTCTGACTCGGCGATATGCATGAAGCCGTCGCCGACGATGACTTCAACGCGCGGGTTATCGAGTTCGCCTGCGATATTTGGTAAGTATTTCTTTGAATATTCAATGACTTTCCCGTCGATGTCGACGAGAACTGCTTTTTCGACTGATGGGTGTTTCATAATCTCACGGATGACGCCGCCGTCTCCGCCGCCGACAACGAGCACGTGCTTCGGATTTGGGTGCGTAAAGAGTGGGACGTGAGCCACCATCTCGTGATAGACGAATTCGTCCTTATCCGTCGTCATGACCATTCCGTCAAGTAACAACATTGTTCCGAACTCGTCCGTTTCGACCATTTCTAGTCGTTGAAACTCCGTTTGTTCGCTCTCATAAACGTGGTTTACACGGAACGTGATCCCGTAATCTTCTGTCTGGTGCTCCGTAAACCATAATTTTAATTTTTGGTCCATCGATAGAACCCCTTTCTGATTAAAAAGTTGTTCGTATGCGAGTGGCGTTTTGAGGCGCTTCTTATTCATACGATAGGAAGTATACAAAAACTGTCCGCATTTTGCACGATTTTTTTATTTATTTGCCCATCCGCGTGAGTTTTCTGTGAGGTTTAGCCGATAAACTGGATATAGATGTATTTTTAATTGGAAAGGAGAGATTCTATGTGGTCTCCTTGCGTGGCTTGTTCCACGACAATCCCGTTCTTTGAACGGGGCTTGTTAGTCGTCAACGACCAACATCATCCATACGAATCATTTGATGAGCTCAAGACTAAGTTATCTTTAGTCGAGGACGATGTCTATTGTGTCGACCCTGCCACGAAGCAGCAAACGCCAATTCTGTCGGCAGTCGATTTGCTTGAACAGATTGCCAATCGTGATACGATCGAGCTTATCCAACATGGGGAGTTCGAAAGTCACTTGCAACCGATCGTCCATCTCGATACGGGCGAGCGGTTCGGTTACGAGGCGCTCCTCCGCAGTAAGAGCAAGATCTCACCGGGAGAACTATTTCGCGCCGCCAACCGATACGGACTGCATTCAAAACTTGATCAACGCGCTCGAGCTGAAGCGATCAAAGCAACGTACCACGCTGTCGCACCCCATGAGAAGACGTTCATTAATTTTTTGCCGTCTACGATTTACAATCCTGATTACTGCTTACAACACACGTTCGAAATCATCGACCAGTATGGACTCGATGCGGATCGATTCATCTTTGAAGTCGTTGAGACAGAAAAAGTTCGAGATGTCGCCCACCTTCAACATGTGTTCGCTACCTATAAGAAACGTGGAATGAAAGTGGCTCTCGACGATGTCGGTGCCGGGTTCTCGACGCTTGACATGTTAGAGCGCCTTGAGCCGGACTACGTCAAAATCGATCGATCGTATATTTCATTTTGTGACCAGGATGCTGAGAAGAGAGCATTCTTAAAGAATGTCCGCCAATTGACCAGCTCGATGGAGATTACACTCCTCGCCGAAGGCATCGAACGCGCTGAAGAAGTGGACGTCTGTCGCGAACTCGGGTTCGATCTCGCCCAAGGTTATTACTTTGGGAAGCCGTCCCCTTATGCGCTTTGACGCAACAAAGGCCTAGAGCACACGCTCTAGGCCTTTTTTTAATCCTCGTCTTCCTCTTCGTCCATGTCTTCTTGCATCTCTGTGTCTTCATTGTTCATCGGTTCTTCCTCGGCTCCCCCGCAAGCCCCGAGAATGATGCCTGTCGCCAATAGCGACGCGGCCAATGTACCTTTTTTCTTCATCACGAACACCCCCTTTTATGTTGTGTCGTACAGTACGGTTAATTCCCCTGCACTTCACGTTGAAACGTTTTTTAGGTTAAGAACGTGTAAACGGTGGAAAGAAATTAGAGATGATAACTGAAAAGAAAGAAGGTGTACTGGTTGAAACGACGCGTCTGGCAACTCCTCATCATGATTGTACTCGGCATCTTCCTTCTTGGTTTGCTTTATTCGATTGATGGGCTCATCCCATTTTTAATTGGTGCCGCCATTCTCATCCCGCTCATTGTCGGTTGGCATATTTTGTTCGATCACGTGCAACCTCAGGCCAAACTTGCTTGGCTGCTCGCCGTCTTATTTCTCCCGTTCCTCGGCGCCCTCGCCTGGATGCTATTCGGTCGAACACCACGTCGGCACCGTCGCATCAAACGAACCTCGACCGAAATACGTTTGTTCCGGCAAGCAATTGAAGAAGAACGGATTGAAACGACAAACGACGTATCCGATTGTTTTCCGCTCACACGAACACTCGAGAAGCTCGGGGCGACCGGTGCGGA
Organism: Exiguobacterium sp. SL-10; assembly: GCF_004337025.1. Taxonomy (NCBI): domain Bacteria; kingdom Bacillati; phylum Bacillota; class Bacilli; order Caryophanales; genus Exiguobacterium; species Exiguobacterium sp. SL-10. The sequence continues at coordinate 5,292 of NZ_SJUP01000005.1, forward strand.
TGGTCATACATCGACGAAACTACTCGTGAACGGCGAGGAAAAATTCGATGCTGTAATTCAAGACATCGAGCAAGCGACTCATCATATCCATGTCCAGTACTATCTGTTCCGGACCGATGAAATCTCACTGAAGATTCGCGACGCTTTAATCAAACGATCTAACGAGAACGTCACCGTCCGCTTTTTATATGACGGTCTCGGGAGTCAAGAGATTAGCGAAGCATTTCTCGAACCGCTTCGCGAGTCGCGTGTCCACGTCGAGGCGTTCGACCCGGTCGTTCACCCGCTCCTCGTCTTTAACGCCAACTTCCGCAACCATCAAAAGTTAATCGTCATCGACGGACAGATTGCTTACACCGGTGGATTGAATGTAGGAGATGAATATCTCGGTAGGCATAAGAAACTTGGTTTTTGGCGTGACACCCATCTGCGCGTCGAAGGACCGCTCGTGCGAGAACTTCAGCGTTTATTCATCGAGAACTGGCTATACGCCGGACATGAGGAAGAGAGCGAAACGTGGGATTTATTCGCCGACGCCCAACATCTTCCGAAATACTTCATTCACGAGCCGCAAGACGGAAACGGGGCGACCCAACTGCTCGTCACATCACCCGGGAAAGACGTGACGATTCGAGACGGGCTCATGGCTCTATTGATGGAGGCGAAAGAATCGATTTGGATGACGACCCCTTACTTGATTCCGCCTCCCGAAATGCTCGCGCTGTTAGAAGTCGCCGGCAAGCGCGGCATCGACGTCCGAATCGTCGTCCCCGGAAAAGGAGACGAATGGTTCAGTTTCCATGCGACCGAGTATTATTTCGAGCAGCTGATCAAACGCAACATCCGGATTTATAAATACAATCGTCATTTTATCCATGCTAAAACCGTCCTCATCGATGGCAAGATTGCGCTCGTTGGGACGGCTAACTTCGATTTTCGGAGCATGTATTTGAATCATGAGATGACGATTGCCCAGTACGAGACGTCATCAGTCAAGGAACTTCAACAAGCGTTCTTGAAAGACTTTGACGAATCGATTCTCGTCGATTGGTCGATGCTTCGTAAGAAATCGAACGGTAAACGGTTCGTCGAGGCGTTCTGTCATATCTTCTCGCCACTTCTTTGAGACAAACGCCAAACGACGTATAGGACGGCGAGAACGGCGACGAGAACGAGCTGCCATCCGGTCGACACGGTCAGGACAGCCGTGACGGCAAGCGCCTCAATGAATAGCGCCGGTACTTTTCCGATGGTGCTCGCTACAGCGAACGAAGGGAGCGACATCCGACTGAACGCGGCCGACAGCGTGACGAGACCGGACGGCACGAACGGCAACAGCCGGAGACCGAGGACGAGGAACCAAGCCTCGACGCCTTCCGCCTCACGGAGACGCCGCAGCCGCTTCCCGTCCGGTGACGTATATCGATGAAGCGCCTTGCGATACAAAATGAAACTGAGCACAGCCCCGGCCGCCTCGCCGATGATGGAGACGGTGACACCCGGTCCGAACCCTAGCAGTTGCACGTTCAGCGCCGTCAAAAATGCGCTCGGAAGCACCCCGGCGACGGCGATGAGCGCATTTAACAAGATACTGATTACAATAAACAACGGGATTGGCAAAGCTGCCCATTCCATACATTTCCCTCACTTCAAGTGAAAAGGCTGGCCCATCAATTGACGGGTCAGCCTTTTGCTTATTTGGCTTCGACTTCATCCCACGCGTCTTCATCGACAGGTGGAAGGTGTTTCTCTTCAAGTTTCGAGACAACGACCGCGCATGTTGCGTCGCCGGTAATGTTGACCGACGTCCGGAGCATGTCGAGAATCCGGTCGACACCGATGATCAGGGCAATCCCTTCGACCGGTAAGTTGACCGACTGCAAGACGAGCGCGAGCATGATGAGCCCGACACCTGGTACGCCCGCCGTCCCGATTGAGGCGAGTACCGCCGTGATGACGACGGTCACCAGTTCAGTCATCGTCAAATCAGCCGCAAACACTTGCGCGATGAAAATCGTTGCGACCCCTTGCATGATGGCCGTCCCGTCCATGTTCACTGTCGCGCCGAGCGGCTGGACGAATGAAGAGATGGAACGTGGCACGCCGAGTTTCGTCTGGGCGAGCTCCATCGATACAGGAAGCGTCGCGTTCGAAGACGATGTCGAAAACGCGAGCGTGATCGCTTCGTAGAAGTTTTTAAAGAAGAAGACCGGACTCATCTTCCCGAGCAAGACGAGCGCCCCGCCGTAGACGATGACCGAGTGTAAAAATAGCGTCAAGACGACGGCGAACATATACCATGCCATCGCTTTGACAGCATCGAGTCCGATTCCGCCAATTGCCGAGGCAATCAACGCGAACGCACCGTATGGGGCGAGCTTCATGACTAAGTGAATCAAGTGCATCATGATGCGGTCGCCTTGTTTGACGAAACGGCGCCACGTCTTGGCCCGTTCGCCGAGCGCGATCATCGCGAATCCGATGAGTGCCGCAAAGACGATAATTTGAAGCATGTTCCCTTCGGCGAGCGCTTGAATTGGGTTCGTCGGAATCATGTTAACGAATGTCTGCACGATATTTGACGATTCCTCCGTCGATGTTGATTCAAATTCCAATCCAGTCGTCGGGAAATCACCACGCTCTCCCGGTTTGATGACCGAAGCGACACCCATCGCCAAAATGATGGCGAGCGCTGTCGTCGTCAAGAAGAAGAGGAGCGCCTTCGATCCGACCCGCCCGAGCTCTTTCGGGTCCCCAAGACCCATGACGCCGAGAATAATCGAGAAGAAGACGATCGGGACGACTAGCATTTTAATCAAATTTAAAAATACAGTACCGATTGGGGAAAGGATATACGTATTGACGACGTCGTATACGTTACCGGACAAACCGGCGAGCCCTAGCCCGACAACGACCCCTAAGGCGAGGCCAATTAAAATTTTCTTCGTTTCACTCATCGTGTCACCCTTTCTTTTTTGCACAGTGCGTTTAGTATAGCATAATGCTGAATATTCATACAATTACCGTAAAATCACAACATCATAACAAATTCATGTTCCCATCTTCCCTTGAACGAAAACAAAAAAGATTGGAGACCGAAACGGTCCAATCTTTTCACTCGGCATCGAGACGCGCAAGTTCGGTTTGAAGTTCGGTAGATTGCTCCCAAATCTCAGGACGATGTTCTTTCAAGAACGCAGCGAGCACGCTTCGTGACGGTGCGTCCATCATGTCAATCAGGATGCGTCCTTTGAGGGACTTGTCCATCTGATTGACGTGGTATGGCAATAGCTTATAGCCACGCCGCGCCTCGAGGTCGATTGACATGTCACATGCTGCGACACCGCCATAATAGAACCCTTCCGGCTTCCGTCCGACCGTGACCCAGACGATCCAGTACGGTTTCCCGTTCGGTACCGCTTCCGGGTCCGTTAAAAACTTGATGCGTTTTTCGATCGCCGATTTGGCATGCATGGCCCCCATATCGATGACCGCGGTCCCCGCCTCGACATCGATGATGACAGGAGACATATTGTTCAAACTGAGCGAACCGACCCCAAAGCCGCCATGGCCATCGGTCGAATCGTCAGCGACGATGTTAAAATTAATCTCTTTCATGGCATTCCCTCCCTCTCTACTGTACACAAAGACGAGGGAATGTGGCAATCCGGAACGTCAGCACCACTCGATTCGAAACTTCGTACCCGGTCCAATCGTTTGGATGAGCGGCCGGTCTGCCTCGATGACGCGCCCCAGGACGTTGACCCGTTCGTCTGCCACCAAATCGCGTTTCGTCACTTGCAGCTCACCAGCATAACGCCCATACTTCGCATTGTCGACTGTGACCGTCCCGAGCGGACGCGGTTTTGCTGCCATCGGTTCGAGCAAGCGGTCCCCCGGACGGCCATAGCCCCTCGATTCGACCGAGCGGACGACGTCACGTGCCGGGTCCATTCGATTCGTCTGGACGCGATAAAAGGCGGCCTCGATTGTCGTCTCCGCTTCGGCCCGAAGGACAAGCATCTCGTCGGCGTGTGAAACGAACTGTTCTATCGTCTCATCAGCGAGCCCCGGATCGCCGATTAAAATGCGGTCGACCGAATCAACAAGGTCCATGTAGCAAGCAAACGTCGACAACAGGCGATGATCCTCGAGCGTCGGGAGCCGTTCGAACAGCGGTCCGCGGAGTGTCCCGTCGCCAGGAATGAATGCCTGGACGCTCAGTCCTTGCCGCTTGAGCCAATCGTTCTTGGCATCAAACCAGTCACGATCAAGCCCCGTCTCCGGACGTGGATAGAAGTTGTGCCACGCCTCGACGTTGCCCGTCACGAGACCGTGTTGCTTCATCTCTATGAGTTCCGCTTCAGACAGCGTGCTCGCGTTCAAGGCGACCGTCATTCGAGTCGACAAGTCGGCGACTTGTTTCGGCGTCACACCGTAATCGACGCGCAGTCCCGTCACGCCCCATTCGGTGAGCGTGTGGGCATCGTCCCACGTCTTGCCGAGTGCGGCGAGCGACGTCGGTGCGATATCGGCGAATAGTTCCATATCGAGCTCTCGTGCGAGCGCCCCGAGATCACGAAGCCGTTCCGTATACACTGACGTGTCATCCTCCGGAATATGAAGTGACGTGAACAGCGATGCAAAGCCAATCTCTCGCATGCGTTCGACCCATGTCTTGAACTGTGGTGTGAGCGGTTCACTCAAATAAACCGATAATCCTTTCATCAGAAAACCCTCCTCGTCAAATGAAAAGGCGACTCCAAAGAGCCGCCTCGGTTGTTAAATCCCGTCTGCCATTTCTTCTTTGAAGCCGAAGAAATACGTGAAGATGAAGCCAGCCGTATACGAAATCACGAGACCTCCAATATACGTCAAGTACATGCCGTTGTCGATGAGTGGCGTGAGCGAGAGACCAGAGACCCCAATTCCGAGCGCTGCCGTCTTCATCGTCGCTTGGAAGGCACCGCCGACCGCGGCTCCCATACAAGCCGTCAAGAACGGACGGCCAAGCGGAAGCGTGACCCCGTAAAGGAGCGGCTCACCGATTCCGAGGAATCCGACCGGGATGGCCCCTTTGATGATGTTGCGGAGGCGTTGGTTGCGCGTCTTCACGAAAATCGCGAGCGCCGCACCGACTTGTCCAGCCCCAGCCATCGCCAAAATTGGTAAGAGTGCCGTGTTCCCGACCGTGTTGAGCAACTCCAAGTGAATCGGCGTGAGTCCGTGGTGCAACCCGACCATGACGAGCGGCAAGAAGAATCCAGCAAGTACGGCACCAGCGACCGGTCCGCCGACTTCGAGCACAGCGTTAAGCCCTTGCATGATCCCGTCCGACAAGACGCCTGCGACCGGCATGATCGCATAGAGCGCTGTGAAACCGACGACGAGGACCGTGAGAAGCGGTGTGAAGATGATATCGACTGCTGTCGGCATGAAGCGACGTACGTGTTTCTCGATGTACGTCATGAGCCAAGCCGCAAAGATGACCCCGAACAATCCACCCCGTCCGACGACGAGCGGTTCCCCATAAATGGTGATATCGGCGAGCATCGGGTTGAAGAGAATCCCCCCGGCGATGGCACCGAGTACCGGCGTCCCGCCGAACTCTTTCGCTGTGTTCCACCCAACGAGAATGGCGAGATAGGCGAAGACCGTGCTACCGAGCAATAAGAGGATTTGCATCCACGTTTCGGTCGGGTCGACCCCGGCGTTCTTCGCGAAGTTGGCAGTCCCATTGATGATACCTGAAGCGACAAGTCCCGGAATGAGCGGGATAAAGATGTTCCCTAAGCGACGCAAGAAGCGCTTGAACGGCGACTTCTGTTTATCTTTCACTTTTTGACGTTCGATGGCCGCCCGTTCGTCCGGCGTCAAGTTCTCATCGACCGACTCTTCCCCAATCGCAAGACCCGTCTCACGGCTGAGGTGGTCCGCCACGCGGTTGACTGTCCCCGGACCAACGACGATTTGCAACGTCTCATCATCGATGACACCCATGACACCATCGATTTGTTTCAAAGCGGCGAGATCTGCTTTCGTCGGATCTTTGAGCGCCAAGCGCACACGTGTCATACAGTGCGCGAGTTGACGAATGTTATCTTTTCCCCCGACATGCTCGAGTATCGCATGTGCCAGAACCTCTTCTTTCTTCATCTCGAATCCCCCTTATAGTGCGTCACGGACAAATCCGTTCGCACGCTCTAATCGCTCGACTGCCTCCGCATGCGGGACATCGGCTAAAATCATGACGATCGCCGTCTTGACGTGCCCACCGGATGAATCGAAATAACGCGCGGCCGTCTGTTCGTCGACCCCTGTCGCTTCCGCAATCATCCGTTTGGCCCGTACTTCCAACTTCTCGTTCGTCGGTTGCACGTCGACCATCAAGTTTTGATACACTTTCCCTACCCCAATCATCGACGCCGTCGAGATCATGTTGAGGACGAGTTTTTGCGCCGTCCCTGCTTTCAAGCGCGTCGAACCGGTCAACACTTCAGGACCCGTCTCGACTTCGATCTTATATTCGGCGTGGTCGCTGATTTTTGATCCTTTGTTACAAGATAACGCAGCCGTCGTCGCACCGACCTCGCGAGCGTAATCAAGTCCGCCGATGACGTACGGTGTCCGTCCGCTCGCGGCAATCCCGATGACGGTGTCGAACGCATTCAAGTGAAGCGCTTTCAAATCATGGACTGCCAAATCCTTGCTGTCTTCTGCTCCTTCGACGGCTTTGATTAAAGCCCGCTCTCCCCCGGCGATGAGTCCGACGACCATGTCCGGTGACACACCGAACGTCGGCACACATTCTGCCGCATCCAAGATGCCGAGTCGCCCGCTCGTCCCTGCGCCGATATAAATCAAACGCCCGCCTTGTTTGAAGGATGCGATGGCACATTTCGTGACGTCGGCAATAACCGACAGTTGTTCTTTAATGACGTGTGGGACCGATTGATCTTCTTCGTTCATCACGGAGAGGAACTCCTCGACCGCCATCTCGTCCAAGTGCATCGTTCGTTCATTTCGTCTTTCAGTAGCCAGTTTATCTAACATCGCCACCATCCTTTCTTCTCTCTAATTTTATTGTACTAACTTGAAATTAAAAGTCAAACTTATTTAAAAAAATAAGGAAGTTAAATTTCATTAAGTGTGATGCCGAGTATTCTCACAAAAAAACTCGGCCCTATTGGACCGAGCGCTTTAGCTGATGACTTTTTTCAACACATGAACGTAATCGCCCCGTGCCGTGACGGAACCTTTTTCATATACATAACCTTGCCGTTCCCAAAAGCGGCGTGCCCGCTCATTGTGAGGTAAGACTCCGAGTCGAAACACCGTCTGGAACGGACGCATGTACACGTGTTCGAGCTGTTCATACAAACGCGTCGCAATCCCGGTGCCATACAACCGCTCATCGACGATAAACAGCCCGAGCCAAAGCGACCCGTCGACCGGATGTTGCTTCAATAGATCAGCGACCGCGACGATGCCCCGCTCTTCAAAGACGAGACTGACTGTCCCATCCGCTTCAAAGTCGGTCAAATTCTCATCTCGAAACGCTTCCGGGGTCTGCCTGTTCAAGCTCGCGAACACCCGTTGCCGCAAGAGGAATTCTCCGACATCCTCGCGCCTACTCCTCTCGTAAGGATGAATCATCGGCGCAATTTCACCATCTCATCACGCGCTTCAGCATAGCGGTCAATCAATCCCTCGCCTTTTCGGTGCAACAGACCCATATAAAGCGTGTCGATGATTGTCAACTGCGTCATCCTTGACGCGATGCTCGCGATGCGGAAATCACGTTCGACGCTCGGCGTGCATAGTCGGACGTCCGCCTCTCGATAGAGCGGAGATTTATCGAGGTCCGTGATGGCGACGACCGGTACCCCTTTCTTCTTGGCGAAGCGGACGAGTTCGAGCACGTCTTTCGTCCGTCCCGAGGTGCTGATGGCGACGAATACGTCAGTCGGTCCGAGGTGCGGGATAAGGGACAACATGTAATGGAAATCTTGCGACGTCTGCGCCGCATAACCGAGCTTCGTGAACTTGTATTGGGCGTCGTACGCCGCCGTCGACGAGCCCCCGACCCCATAAAACACGACCCGCGTGGCCCGGGCGAACGTATCGATCGCATGCTCGAGCTCGCGTTTGTCCATCGCCTCGGCGCACGCCTCAATCGCCATCTTGTTCACGTGGATGACTTTTTGGAACGAGTCATATGGTGTGTCTTTGTGTTGCAACACGTTGAAGTCAGTGAGCGTCGTCTCGGTAATTGCCAAATCTTTGACGAGGGCGAGCTTGAACGCCTTAAAGCTGTCGATGCCGACGACGCGGGCGAAGCGGACGATACTCGCTTCTGATACGTCCGTCTTTTGAGCGAGCTCTTTCGTCGTCATGTTCGGAACGAGCGTCGAGTGGGTCAAAATATAGTCTGCGATTTTCTTCTCCACAGACGTCATCTCACTTTTAGCGAGTTCGATTTTTTTGAGTAAGGATTCCATCGGGTCATCCCCTTCCTACTTCTAGTTTCTGTTTCCATGATAGCGGATTCTTTCTTCACAAGCCAACTTGGATATGAAAAAAGGCCAAGCCGAAGCCTGACCGCATCATTATAAGTTGTTCGAATTGAACGTATCGCCGCCTTGAATCGTCCCGTTTTGGAACCCTTTGTCGAACCAGCGTTTCCGCTGCTCAGACGTCCCGTGGGTGAACGAGTCCGGTGTCACATAGCCGCGTGCCTGTTTTTGAAGCGTGTCATCCCCGATTTGGTGCGCCGCGTTCATCGCCTCTTCGACGTCGCCGGCCTCAAGATAATCCATCCCTTGGGCATGGTAGGCCCAGACGCCTGCATAATAATCGGCCTGAAGTTCGAAGCGGACCAAATATTTGTTGAACTGCGTCTCACTCATCTCGTTTCGGAGCGGCATGATCTCGTCCGTCGTGCCGAGCAACGTCTGGACGTGGTGACCGACCTCGTGGGCGACAACGTACGCCATCGCGAAGTCACCCGGTGCGTTGAACTGTTGACTCAAGTCATCATAGAAACTTAAATCGATGTATAGTTTTTGGTCACCCGGACAGTAGAACGGTCCGACCGCTGATCCAGCGATACCGCAAGCCGATTCGACTTGATCTTTATAGATGACGAGCGTCGGCTCCCGATACGTCAATCCGTTTTCCGCAAAAATATCAGTCCACACTTCTTCGGTATCTCTTAGCACGACCGACACGAAGTCCGCCATCTCTTCTTCCCGCGCCGAGCCTTCATACGTCTCGGACGATTGTGGCTCGCCAATCCCGATATTGTTGACGATGTCTGCCGGATTGCCCCCGTTGAGCAATGTGAAGACGATGACCAAGATGAGACCGAAGCCCCCGCCAATCCCTGCGATCCCTTTCCCTCCGACACGTTGCCCCCGTCGATCTTCGACGTTTCGACTTGCTTGTCTGCCCTTCCATTTCATGCACCTGTTCCTCCTACGACTAGTCTGTCTTGTTCCTTACCCCGTTTTCACATATTTCGCACCTGCAAATTTATATGACCACGTGTGCGGATTCGACTTTATTCTTCCCAGTCTGTCCGTCTTTCATTAAAATGAAAGAGAACGAACTAAAAGGAGGAAATGTTATGCCATACGTAACTGTCAAGATGCTCCCAGGCCGCACGGTCGAACAAAAACGCGCGTTGATCGAAAAAGTGACGGACGCCGTCTCTGAGACGACGAACGCACCGAAAGAAAACATCACCGTCTTCATCGAAGAGATGGATACGACGCACTACGGCCAAGCCGGCGTCATGCACGCGGATAAAAAGTAACCGACACGACCGCCCTTCCATCTCGGAGGGGCGGTCGTTTTTTCAGTCTTCCAAATTCACTTCAAACCGCTCGCTCGGGACGGTCGGTTTAATGAGATGACGCGTCGCCCGCCAAATGTGATAGCCGATTCGGTCGAGCCATAGGAGGGCCTGCACTTTTTGAATCGTCTGGTTCATCTCGAGCTGATTGGCCGCTGTCTCCTCGAGTAATTCGGCCCGGTGCGCCTTGCGATATTCGGCGAGCTGTTTCGAGGCGAGCTTCCACTGCCGCGACTCTTCCGGGGGCGTGTGATGGTTGAGCGTCTCCACCATGTCGAGTTCATGTAAGACGAGTTGGCGCGCGACCAGGAAGTCCGTATCACGGAGGGCGTCGACCGGGTCGACTTCTCGCATGACGAACAGCCACCGCTCCAAATGGTCAATCGTATGAAGCAGTGACACATGTTGTCCGTAGTCGTTGCGTCCTTGCCCTTCTTCCAATTGAACCATGCTCAAAAAGACACGGACGTCCCCGAGCGTCTTCTCGACGAGTTGCAGTTCATCATCGCGCTTCCGTCCTTCCGCGAGCAACAGTCGCGTCTCTTTGCCGAGATAGCGCTCAATCTCGATTAACGAGCGCCGGGCCGCCTCGAGTGCGACCGTCGGGATGCGGGCCATATTCGGGTTCAAAAAACGAGTCAGCTTCTCCGCCCGGCTCGGGACCCATTTGAGTAATCGGCGGCTAAACGCCTCATGGAACGGTAAGAACGTGAACACGCCGAGCAGATGGAACGACGTGTGAAACAAAGCGAGTCGCAACAGTTCGTTCCAATTGAGACGGTCGGCCACGCCGTTCACGACGCCGAACAAGAGCGGGAAGGTCAGCCAGCCGATGAGTAAAATTGAACCATGGACGAGCACGTGCGCCAACACGATGCGACGAGCCGACTTCCAGCCCCCGATTGACCCGAGCGCGACGACGAGACTCGTCCCGGCACTTTGTCCTAAGACGAGCAGACAGGCTTGGGCGAGCGTCACCGTATCGGTCGCGAGCGCCGTCATCGTCAAGACGAGACCGATGCTCGAAGATTGCAACAGGACGGTCATCAATAGGCCTGTGCCGAGGAGCGCCAGCTGGTGGAGTGGTGTGTCCGTATCCCATCCAGTGAACGAGAACGTAACGACTTCGCGCATCGCCTCCTGGAGCGTTCCGATGCCGACGAAAATGAGTCCGAGTCCGACCATGAGCATGCCGATGCGTTTGACGCGCCGTCCGATTAACCGAAGCGCCATGCCGACTCCGATGAGCGGAAGCAATAGTTCACGGATGTCGACGTTATAACCTAAGAGCGCCACAATCCATCCGGTCGTCGCGCTACCGGCATTCGCCCCGATGACGAGCGTGAGTGCTTGGGTGAACGTCAACAGACCAGCGCTGACGAAACTGATCGTCATGAGCGTCGTCACGGTCGATGACTGGAAGAGTGCCGTCATTGTGGCCCCGAGAAACGCACCTGACAACGGTCCCTCTGCCAACAGGTTCAAGCGTTGCCGGAGCTTTTCCCCGGCCATGTTTTTTAACGTATCCGTCAACAGCATCATCCCGAGTAGGAAGATGCCGACCCCACCGACCAATGTCCCGATCCCCATGGTGTCACTTCCTTTTCAACGATTCAATCGCCCCGTAACGTTGACAACATCCACGTCTTTTCTGACGCATAATTTTTTAAGTTGAGCAGTACGTCCTCCGGATAATAGATTTTCTCGTCAGACTGTCGTGAGTTCAAAATCGATTGGACGAGCATCGACACTTCCGAAATTTCTCGGCGATCGCCATCATTCATTTTGAGGTAAATGCCTTCATATTTCCCATGCCCTTTATACAAATCGTATGGCAATTGGCTGAGCTGGTCCTCGAGCAAATAGTAGCGGGTCGGCAAGCCAATCGACTCCATCGTCGAACGAAGACGGTCCATATAACGGACACGGTTCGCTTCCGGGAAGTTCTTATATTTCAACAGACGTCGGTTGACGAAGCGGCTCGCGAGGTCGGCCAAAATCGGATCGGACTCATCCATCCATTCTTGGAAATAGAAATAGACGATCGTCTCATCGAGCTTTAAGTAGTGTTCGAGCGACATGTCCTCATGATTGAAGATCGGCAAGAAGTGCTTCGGAATCATCTCGAAAACGTAGCCCGACTCGTACAGTTCTTGCGCCCGTTCGAGCACGGCTTTAAGCAACAAGTCACTCGATCGTGTCGCCGGATGTAAATATACTTGCCAATACATCTGATAGCGTCGCATGATATAGTCTTCAATCGTATGCATCCCCGACTGCTTGACGACGACTTGGTCTTCGTCTGGACGCAACACCCGTAGCATCCGCTCAAGATCAAACTTCCCGTAACTGACGCCGGCGAAATGGGCGTCGCGTAGCAGGTAGTCCATCCGGTCGACATCGAGTTGCGAACTGAGAATGTTGACGAGCAGCCGGTTCGGATGCGTCTTATTGATGATGGCCGCGACTTCTTCCGGGAAACCGACACCCATCTCCGACAGCACTTTGTTCACTTCCGTGTCACCGAGGATGATTCGTTCGGTCCACACCTCGTGACGGACGGCGAAGACGTGCTCGAAAGCGTGTGAGAACGGGCCGTGCCCGACATCGTGCAGGAGTGCCGCCGCCAGCAACAACTCACGGTTGCGATCGTCCCACTCCGGATACTCATGGAACTGATCGATCAGCTGCCGAGCGATTTCATACACGCCGAGTGAATGATGGAACCGCGTATGCTCGGCGCCATGGAACGTCAAAAACGACGTCCCGAGCTGTTTGATGCGCCGCAACCGTTGAAACTCTTTCGTGTTGATCAATTCCCAGACGAGATGATCATAGACGTATATATAGCGATGAACCGGATCTTTAAATACTTTCGAGCCTGACAATTGACCTCGTGACGTATACATGACGTTGCCCCCTACATTTCATTATTGATTGGATTCGACTTCTAACGCGTGGTTCCTCCCATGCTATAATGGGGAGGAAATTATTTAGTGAAAAGGAAATATGTATATGACCCATCCATTATTGCAACAACCGACCTATCGTGTCATCGATCAGTCATCGCTCGGTCCCGCGTTTCAAGCCGAGCAATCGTTCGCGACGGACGATACGCTCTGTGCGTCGACCGCGACGTCAGGTGCCGTCCTCAGAGCCTGGGTTCATCTCAACACGGTCGTGCTCGGGATTCAAGACGCTCGTCTGCCCCACTTGGCAGACGGCATCCGTTTGCTACACGAACACGGATTTCGCCCTGTCGTCCGTAATTCAGGAGGACTGGCCGTCGTCTTGGATGAAGACGTGTTGAACTTATCTTTGATTTTACCCGAGAGAGACGGGATTCAAATTGATAGCGGCTACGAGGCGATGACGTCACTCATTCAACTCATGTTCCAAGACGTGACGACCGACATCGTGCCTGGCGAAATCGTCGGCTCCTACTGCCCGGGTAGCTTCGATTTATCGATTGACGGGAAAAAATTCGCTGGTATCTCACAGCGACGCGTCCGTGGCGGCGTCGCCGTCCAAATCTACTTGAGCGTCCGCAAGAGCGGCAGCGACCGCGCCGCGCTCATCCGCGATTTTTATACGCAAGCCATCCAAGGCGAAGCGACACGGTTCACTTATCCCGAAATCGTCCCTGAGACGATGGCGTCGCTCGAGGACTTGCTTGGAATCCCGCTCACGGTCGATGACGTGCTGCGACGCGCCTATACCGTCCTGAACGGAGTGAGCCGACTCATTCCGGGCACACTCGATGCGGACGAACAAGCGACGCTCGCGACCCAGCTCGACCGGATGTGGAAGCGCAACGAACCGATCCGTGACATTGAACACCAACTAGCAGAGGAGTGAATGCATGTTTAAAATCATAACTGACACCGGCGCCGATTTGACTCAAGACCAGGTCGTCGAGTACGGTCTCGAACTGTTACCGCTCGGTGTCGTCATCGACAACGAGGAATTTTTAGACGGGGAAACGATCCAACCGAAAGATGTATACGATGCGATGCGTGCCGGGAAAACGCCGAAGACGTTCCAAATCGAGGCGACCCGGATTGAACAATGCTTCCGCCAACATCTCGAATCGGAGATCCCATTCCTGTATCTCGCTTTCTCTGGTGAGCTTTCAGGCACCTATCAGACGGCCGTCATGGTCGGAAACCTACTTAAAGAAGAATACCCGAACAGCACGTTCCATATTCTTGATACGCGCGCCGCCTCGGTCGGACAAGGGTTGTTCGTCAAGACGGTCGCCGAGTATGGCCAAGACCACTCGTATGAAGAGACGGTCGCCTACGCGACGTCACTTGTCGGCAAAATCCGTCATTTGTTCACGGTCGAATCGCTCGAATATTTGATGCGCGGCGGTCGCGTCTCGAAAGCGAGCGCGTTCATCGGTGACTTGTTGACCATTTTACCGCTCCTCACGGTCGAAGACGGCAAACTCGTCCCAATCGAAAAGGTTCGCGGACATAAAAAAGTGATGCGCCGCATCGCGGAGTGGATGACCGAATCGAAGCCACTCGTCGAGGGTGGGCACGTCTTCATCGGTCACGGCGATGACCCGGTCAAAGCCGACCAGTTCGAGGCGTTGCTTCGGCAGCACGTGAACCCAGCAAGCGTCACGAAGACGATCGTCGGATCGGCCATCGGAGCGCACACCGGTCCTGGCCTTCTTGTCGTCGGTTATTTTGAGGCGTGATGAAACGACGCGTTTGGCTCACGACGGGATTACTCCTGCTGATTGGAGCATATACGTTGTTTCACATCGATGAAGCCCATAAACGACAATTTCTTCAACACTATTTGCAGGAACATCATGCACTGTCTGATTCGTCTTATTCATCGCATGCCAGTATCACTCAATTCGGTACCATGTTCCATGTCACGTTCAATGATGAACCGGACGTCATGTACGACTTTTTTGTCAAACGACGCGATGGTGTCATGCATGTCGTTTACAGTTTTAACTTGGAACAAGGACACGGTCTCCGCGACCGCGAGTTCGAAACCGTCAACTACGCCATCCTTGATACGTTATTCAAATGAAAAACCGCGAGCACCCTTATGGGGCGCTCGCGGTTTTTGTTTACAGAATTTGCGAACGAGAAAGCCCACTGCTTCAGTGGTGGGATGAACGTGAGCTTGATTTCGGAGTTTCGCTAGTCGGAATTTCAGAGATCAACACGTGTGACCTTATCCCGAGAAAATGTATCGCTTAAATATACAAAGTGATACGATAAACGTATGAATAACTATCGAAGAACCAACAGCACCGTGTCGATGCTCCATTATCATTTCGTGTTCTGCCCGAGGTATCGCCGAAAACTGTTCGATGACGACCTGTTCGAGCGACGGTTCAAAGAGATCGTCCACGATGTCTGTGAAGGGCTCGACATCCACCTCCTCGCCATCGAGTGCGACCGGGACCACACGCATCTATTCTTATCCGCATTGCCATCCATCAGCCCGTCCGACATCATGGCGCGCATCAAAGGCGTCTCGTCGAAGCGGCTCAGGGAGGAGTTCCCGCACCTCACACATCTCACGAGCCTCTGGACGAGATCCTTCTTCGTGTCGACGGCGGGAAACGTCTCCAGCGAGACCATCAAACGTTATGTCGAGGAACAAAAGACAAGGGGATGAGACCGTGTCGCAGACATTGACCGTGAACATCAAACTCCATCCGACGAAAGCGCAACAGGCCATCTTGGAGCGGATGATGGACACCTACATCCGCACGGCGAACCAGCTCGTCGCGGCCATGGTGCAGGCCCGGGAAAGCTTAAAACTGACGAGCAAACATGTCACGGCGGACCTGCCGAGCGCCGTCAAGAACCAGGCCATCCAGGACGCGAAGAGCATCTTCAAGAGGGCAAAGAAGAAGGACTTCCAGGTCATCCCCGTCTTGAAGAAACCGTACTGCACCTGGAACAACCAGAACTACTCGTTCGACTTCGAGTCGGTCTCCCTCCCGATCATCATCGACGGGAACGTGAAGAAGACGGTCATCCGCGCCGATATGGTCGACCCGGAAAACCGTACTGCCACGCTCCTCGCCAACAAGCTCGGCACGCTCCGCATCACGAAGAAGTCGACCAAGTGGATCGCCCAGATCGCCGTCACGATTCGCACGACAGAAAAAACAGGAACGAAGGTGCTCGGGGTGGACCTCGGTCTGAAAGTCCCTGCCGTCGCATCGACCGATTGCGAAAAGGCGCGGTTCTTCGGGAACGGGCGCGAGAACAAGTATATGAAGCGCAAGTTCCGGGCGAAGCGGAAGGAGCTCGGTCAAAAGAAGAAACTGAAGGCGATCAAGAAACTGGACAACAAAGAACAGCGCTGGATGAAAGACAAGGATCACAAGGTGAGCCGTGAGGTCGTCGATTTCGCAAAAGAGAACAACGTTTCTGTCATTCGCTTAGAGAGATTGGCGAATATCCGGCAGACGGCAAGAACAAGCCGTAAAAACAATAAGAACCTGCATACATGGTCGTTCTATCGCTTAGCAACATTCATCGAATACAAGGCGAAGTTAGAAGGAATCAAGGTCGAATATGTCAACCCTGCATACACATCTCAGACATGTCCTTCTTGCGGAAGCCGAAATAAAGCGAAAGATCGAACATATTCGTGTTCATGCGGATTCAACAAGCATAGAGATTTAGTCGGTGCGATGAACATCCGCTACGCACCTGTGGTTGATGGTGACAGTCAACCAGCCTGAGAACCTATAGGGTCTGTCTCAGGAAGGGTGATGGCACACCCTCATCTGAAGGCTCGGACAAAACAGAAATGGCCTGCGTCCGCACGGGCACTTCAGAATCCCACCCATCCTGAAGGGATGGGCTTGCGGCTTTAGCCGTGGGAGTGTCAATTGGTCCAGTTGTGGAATCCGTCACCAAACTCGAGGTGCAAGTCGTCACCGAACGCGCCGTTCTCGAACGTCGGTACGTCGACTGGGAGTTTGCCCGTCGGTTTCACTTCACCGAAGATGGCGCGAATGCCGGCCGGGAGGTTCGGTCCTGCCGATTTGGCATTGCCTGCCTCTGAGTCCGGTCCATTCGGATCACCTTTGAACCCGTAGATGAGGAGCTGGGCCGGTGCGTCCGGTTGAACGGCCACATCGTACGGGTTACGCAGGCTTAGCAAGACTGACTTCTTGCCCGTCTCGTTCGCGTAACGGAACACTTCGGCCGGTACGTAGTTATCAGCCGACGTCGATTTCAGCTTGGCGCTGTTGTTGACGTTCGAGCCGACGATGATATAGTCGGCCGCGTCGAGTTTTTCTTTCAATGCCGGGTTTTGATCCAAGTGCTTCGTCGATGCCGTATAGTTCGCGGCGATGACGTTCACGTCTTTCATGTTGCCGGCATTTTTCTCGAGCGACTTGATCGTCTTGATCATGCTGTCCGTCTGGTCTTTCGCCGGTGACAAGACGAGGACCGTCTCGCCTTTTTTCGGTTTGAACGGAAGCGTCTTGTCGTCGTTTTTCACGAGCGTGACCGCCGCCTCGGCGATCTCACGTTCTTTCGCTTTATGCTCGGCACTGCCGACGACCGCATTCGCCTCGGCGAGCTTCGCCTCGAGCGTCGTCGTGTCGACCGACTCGTCCCAAATACCACGTTTCGCTTTGAGCGTCAAAATGCGCTCGACCGCTGCATCAATCTTGTCTTCTGACAGGCGTCCGTCTTCGACGGCCGCGATGACATCGTCAAAGATCGTCTCGAGTTTCACGACGTCCGCGTTCGACCGTAAGATCGTCGGCATGAGGGCGATATCGACACCCGCCTCGAACGTCTTGATGACCGCTTCCGCTTCTGTGAAGTTGTCGGCGATCGCTTGCATGTTCAACGCGTCCGTGACGACGATGCCTTCATAGCCCATCTCTTCACGCAAGACGCCGGTGATGACATCGTCTGACAACGTCGCCGGGAGCGGGAACGTGCCGCGTGGTGAGTTGACGACCTCATCCTCGATTTGTGGCATGCCGATGTGTGCCGTCATAATCATGTCGATGCCTTCAGTGATGGCCCGTTTGAACGGCAATAACTCGAGGCCTCGCAAGTCTTCGAGCGATTTGTCGACGATCGGGAGTCCGTAATGCGAGTCGACCGCCGTGTCACCATGACCCGGGAAGTGTTTCGCCGTCGCGGCGACGCCCTGGTCTTGAATGCCTTGCGTCATCGCCGAGCCGAGCTCGCCGACGAGTTCCGGGTCGCTCGAGAACGAGCGCACGCCGATAACCGGGTTGGCCGGGTTGTTGTTGACGTCCAATACCGGCCCGAAGTTGACGTTCACCCCGAGCGCGTTCAACTCCGAACCGATGATATTCCCCGCGTCATAGGCGTACTGGCTGCTCCGGGTCGCCCCGAGCGCCATGTTTCCCGGCAAGTTCGTACCTGTCCCGAGCCGTGTCACAATCCCACCCTCTTGGTCGATCGTGATGAACAATGGAATATCGTTGCTTTCATCTTGTTTGATGACTTCTTGGAGGTCGTGGACGAGTTTCGTCGTCTGTTCGGTCTCGGTCACGTTTTCCGCGAACAAGATGACACCCCCGAGATCAAACCGATCGATGACACGCGCCACGTCTGGTGCGAGAGCCGTATGGTTTGCCCCGTTCCATAATCGGAAGTCTGGCATGATCATTTGACCGAGCTTCTGTTCAAGCGTCATCGATTCGAGCTTCGTATCGACACGCTGTTCAATCGACGGTGCCGGCGTCTTCTCTGCCACGACCGCGTTCGCCATCGGGACCGATGAGACGAGTAATGCTGTCGTTAGCCCCAGTGTCGCCGTCCAGTTCAGTGCTTTGTTCATGTTCCCCACTCCTTTTTTGAAAGTTTCCCCGACCCCCAAACAAAAAGGCATGGAGGAAGAAGCGTTGCCTCACCAACGCTCGTTCACCCCATGCCTGATCGTATCAGTCACATATGGTCCTTATTCAGGTGGTCAACGTCAGTATAACAATTCAAAAAATGGGAAACAACACTTCACATGAAAGCGTAACCATTTTGAAATATATATTCTGTTTTGACACACAACCAAACTGTATTGGCAAAGCCAATAATTTCGCTGGTTCGAATTCGTCCTCATCTTTGGTAAACTCTTTTTGTTAGGGGTTAACTTTCAAAAAGGGGGAAATCATCTTGGCACGAGGGGAACTGAAACGAAAGCCGGAGTGGTTAAAGATTAAACTGAACACGAACGAGACATATACCGGTCTCAAAAACATGATGCGCGAGAAAAATCTACATACGGTCTGTGAGGAAGCAAAATGTCCGAACATCCATGAATGCTGGGCCGTCCGCCGCACCGCAACGTTCATGATTCTCGGGAGCATCTGCACCCGCGCCTGCCGCTTCTGCGCGGTCACGACGGGCAAGCCGAATGAACTCGACTGGGAAGAACCGAAACGCGTCGCCGAGTCGGTCCGCCTCATGAACTTGAAGCACGTCGTCATCACGGCCGTCGCCCGCGACGACTTGAGCGACTACGGGGCGACCGTATTCGCCGAGACGGTCCGCGCCGTCCGTTCCATGAATCCGGAGACGTCGATCGAAGTGCTCCCGTCCGATATGATGGGTGACTTCTCGGCGCTCCAGACGCTGATCGATGCCGGCCCGGACATCATGAACCATAACTTGGAGACGGTCCGCCGCTTGACGCCGAGAGTTCGGGCGAAAGCGACGTACGATCGGACGCTTGAGTTTTTAAAACGGTCGAAAGAGCTGAACCCGGACATCCCGACGAAGTCGTCGATCATGGTCGGGCTCGGCGAGACGCGCGAAGAGTTGATTGAGGCGATGGACGATCTCCGGGCCCATCATGTCGATATTCTTACGCTCGGTCAATATTTACAGCCGACGAAGAAGCACCTCGACGTCGAGCGCTACTACCATCCAGATGAGTTCGCCGAGCTAAAAGAGATTGCCTTGTCTAAAGGGTTCTCGCACTGCGAGGCCGGACCGCTCGTACGTTCTTCATATCACGCGGACGAACAAGTCCACAAGGCGCGTCGTCATACGATGTTGCCAATCGACTAAGAGAAAGAAGAGACGTTTATGATTGGAACGACATGGCATTTGCTTCATACCGCCCCGCTGTCCCCGGCCGAGAACATGGCCATCGATGAGGCCATCGCCGGCTGGGTCGCGCGCGGTGACGTAAAACCGACACTCCGCTTTTACGCTTGGACCCCGCACGCCATCAGCGTCGGGCGCTTCCAACGGGCGACGCGCGACCTCGACCGCGACGCGCTCACCGCGAACGGCATTCCCGTCGTCCGTCGTTTGACCGGGGGACGAGCCGTTCTGCATGCAGACGAACTGACGTATAGCGTCATTCTCCCTGAGACGATGCCCTCTTTGCCGACGAACGTCATCGAGAGCTATCGCCTCCTGACCGAAGGGGTGCGCCGCGGCTACCACGCGCTCGGCGTCCCGGCCGAGTTCTCGGTACCATTGACCGAGGCCGACCGCGAAGCGCTCCGGAAGCCGAAGTCGGCCGTCTGCTTCGACGCCGCTTCGTATTACGAGCTCGCCGTCAACGGCAAGAAGATCGCCGGGAGCGCCCAAGTGCGCCACCAAGGCGCCGTTTTGCAGCACGGGTCGATCCCGTTGTCAATCGATGACGACGTCCTGTTCGACTGCTTCAATCTCGAGGCCGATGAAAAGGCGGAGGCGAAGGCGCGCTTTGGGGACAAGGCCGTCTCCTTGAACGAGACGCTCGGCCGAGCGGTCGCCTTCGACGAGGTCGCCGCGGCGTTCACAGACGGATTCCGCGACGCGTTCGATTTGACGTTCGAACCGCTGACGTTCACCGAGGACCAGCAAGAAGAGATTCGTCAGCTCGTCACCAAATACGAGAGTGACGACTGGGTCTGGAAACGTTGAATCAACAAAACACCCGGTTGAAGAGAGGATCACCTCACTTCAACCGGGTGTTTTCATTACTGTTGCGTATAGATCGAGACCGAGCCGCCGTTGACGAAGAATTGTCCCCAGCCGTCGGCGTTAATCGTGACGAGACGGGTGTTGTTGTTCGTCATGTCCTTCCATACCTCCCCAGCGTTCTGCTTCCCGACGTACATCCATTTCGAGCCGCCCGGGCCATCCGAAAGAATCGTCGCGAGACCTGACTTGGCACGGTCGGTCACCCCTTCACGTGTCCAGCCGATGACGTCTTGATGGTCAAGATAATCGTGTTGCGTCCCGTAGGCGAAGTCTTTCCGGGCTTTCAAAATCGGTTGGAGCGTGCCCGACATGTTCGGGATCTCACGGTTCGTCGTCCCTTTCGTGCCGTAATAGTCCCCGTAGAAGAGGGCCGGATACCCTTGTCCGCGCGTCATGATGGTCGCGTAGGCGAGTGGTTTGAACCAGTTGGCGACCGTCGACTCGAGCGACTGCCCCGGCTGTGAATCGTGGTTATCGACAATCGTCACGGACAGCGACGGGTGTTGCTCGGTGACAGTTCCTTTCAAGATGTTGCGCATGTCATAGAAGCCACCGCCGTTACCGGCCGCTTGGAAGTTGTAATGAAGAGGCACATCGAAGACAGAATGCGTATAGCCCGTCTTATATAGATAGTCGTTGATGGCACCGAGGTCGTTCTTCCAGTATTCGGCGACCGTGAACATCTCTTTCCCGGTCGTCTGGCGCACGCTCGTCACCCACTCCTTCAAATACGAATGGCTGATATGCTTGACCGCATCCAACCGGAAGCCGTCTAGCCCGAGCGAGTCAGCGTACCATTTACCCCAGTTCTTCATCTCTTGACGAACCTCGGGATGCTCGAAATCGACATCCGCGTACATGAGGTAGTCATAGTTGCCGTTCTCGTTCGACACATCCGTGTCCCACGCCTTGCCGGTGCTCTTGAATTTATAAATACGACTCAAGCTGCGTGACTGATCCCAATCGGTCCCATCGAAGTGGTACCACCGCCATTTGAACGGCGAGTATGTATTGTTGCGCCCCGCGAAGTTGAACCCGGTCCAGGCCGAGATGGCGTACTCCCCAGACGTCTCTTGGTTCCGGTTCGACGGATTGACCTCGATCGCTTGGACGCTTTCCGTGTAGTCGGCCCCGCCCTTATGATTCATGACGACGTCGCCATATACGCCGATGCCTTTGCCACGCAAGTTCGAGATGGCGGTCTGGAGCTGGGCTTTCGTGCCGTACTTCGTCCGGGTCGTGCCTTTTTGATTGAACTCACCGAGGTCATATAAATCGTACGCCCCGTATCCGACATCGTTTTGGGAGGTGCCTTTGTACGCTGGTGGGATCCAAACCGTCGTCACCCCAATGTCTTTCAAGTGCTGTGAATCGTTCGATAACCGATTCCAATGCAGCCCGTCGTTCGGAACGTACCATTCAAAGTACTGCATCATCGTGCCATTTTGCGGCGTCGCCGCCTGTGCGACCGGTTGCCCGGCGAGTAGTGCAATTGCGGTGACACTAGCCGTCACCGCCAACCCTTTCCGTCTTTTACCCATGCCCGTTCCTCCTCTTCAAAATGAATGCAAGCGCTTTCATTAATCATCATGCCTGATTCCTTTTTGCTTGAATAGAGGATTTCAACAAAACGGTTCTCTGCGCCTAACTATTTTTTTCTTGAATAGTTCAGTCGACCAAAACAAAAACGGATGGCTTGTGCCATCCGCCTAGTCAGTCATTTCGTTCCAGCCGCTTTCGTTTTACGAGGTATCCTAGATAAGGGAGTCCGGTAAAGACGAGACCGATGGCGACCAGCGTCTGTAGAACCAAGATGATGGCTTCCGCGGTCTGCGGCCAATCTAACTGCAACATGAATACGAATCCGAGCGATAGCAGTAGACAGATGAGCGCCCCCCGACCCATCGTCCGCTCGATTTGCCCGTATTTCGCTTCGGTCGTTTGGCGATCCGTATAAATCGGTGTGGCTTCTGGACGCCCTTTGAACACATGGATCTCATCGCCGGTCGACGTCACGTGCTCCCATCCGCTCGCAGCGAACAGATCGAAGTAATCCTCGTCCGGCCGTTTGCAGTAATCGAGACTATAGCGCACGTCCATCGGCTCTCCTTCGACGAGCGTATAGCCGAGCGGAGCGAACTTCTCTAAATGCCAGCCGCGAGCTGCCATCTGCTCCAGCTTTTTCATCTCCCGCTCTTCTGCGAACGCCAATCCCCAACTCGACATGTATTTTCGTTTCATCGGTGTCCCTCCCCTTCCAAAATGAAGCGTGCGTCATCAACAATCGCTTGCCGGCGTTTCAAGTCCTCGTTCACGAGTGCGCGACCTTGTTTCGTGATCACATAACTCTTCTTCTTCCCGTCCCCGTCGAGCGGTTCGATGAGTTCCGCGTTCACGAGCTTTTTGATGATGGTGTACATTGACGCCGGGCCAATCTTGATCCGTCCGTTCGTCAACTCCTCGACGAACTGCATAATCAAGTAGCCATGACGCGCCTCGGTCAAGGCGAGGAGAATGTAGAACATGCTGTCGGTCAATTCTCCGAGTTCAATGGTGTCGTTACGCGGCATCCCGCCACCTCCTATATCATTCATTGATATATCTTACCCTAAATATATATCGTTGAATGATATATGTCAATGAATGATATTAAAAAAAGCCGCAGACAATTCGTCTGCGACCTCGTTAACTAGTGACATAATCTAAATCGTGCAGGATATATGCCAAGAAGAACAACATGCTCGGGTTCTCGTAGCGCATCTGCACTTTTCGGAGTTGCTCCCGATACGTGACCTCATACTCGGCCCCGTTCATCTTCCGCTCCATGTTCATCTTGATGAGCGCATCGAGTTTGTCCATCATATCGACGAGCATGCCCTCATACGTATCATCTTTTGAATCGGCCATATAGCGGCGGAACGCCGGTTGCATATAGTCCGGGAGGAGCGACAAGAGCGCTTCGCTCTCAGCCCGTTCATATGCCTCGAAGGCCGCACCGGTCTCGGCGGTCGAATGTTTCACCGGACCGAGCACGTCTCCGGTCACCCCTTCGACGAGGTCGTGACAGAGAAGGCGGGCCGTCAGTTCGGCGACATCGACGTCGACGTCATACTTCTCACGTTCGAGCAAGCCGCTAAACAGCCCGAGTCCGGCCGCTCGGAACCCGTGGATGGCATCGTTGTCGTCAATCGTATTGAACCGGCCTTTCCAACGTCTGACACTGTCCATCCGCATGACGTTCTCGATGAACGTCGCCACGTCCGTGTCCGCCTCGACTTGCTCGTAGAGCCAGCGGACCGATTCGAGCGGATGATCGCGCAGGGCCGCTTTCATCTCTTCAAGCTTCGCGACGAAATGGGGCGAGCCGTGTCCGACTTCCCGGCGGACGAACAGCATCGCGTCGAACGAGTCGATCCCATCGACGAGCCGCCCTTCGAACGAGTCGTCCTCCGCCTCGACGAGGAATCGATAGAAATGCGGACGCAGCGACTGCGACAACAAGTCGACGAGCCCAAGACTCGCCGTCCGCTCCATCCGTTCGATATGTTCTTTGAGCGTCGGCTCTTTTTTCGTCCGGTGCATGATCGGACCGGTTTGCACTTCGTTCATATCATGGAACAGCGCCTTGCCGAGCACATCTAGCAAATTGACGTTTTGTCCCTTATTCTCTTCGTAGTACGCCGCGATCAAGCTGAAGACGGCGACACGGAAACTGTGGCTCGCCGCGTTGTCATGATAATGCGGCGCATACTCGTCCCAGCGTTGCACGTTTTGCATGCGTGTCATCTTGCGGATAAACGTTCCGTTATGCATCAAATTCCTCCTTGGTTCAGTCGCTCCCAAGAATCGTCGTGACAGACGATATAGAGCATGTCGTTCGATTCAAGCGGTGAGTCGAGCGCCGTCGCGTAATCGAGCCGGTCGTTGACGGCAATTAACGTGACGCCTTGGTGCATCAAGCTCTCGGCAGCGTCCCGCACCGTCGTCCATTCTGGCTTCGGCGCGAGCGCCTGAATGTTGCCACCCGACTGTTTACTGAGCAGCTGACGGAAAATCGATGTCGTTCCCGGTTGGAGCGTCGCTTTCGCCATGAGGAGCGACACGGAGTCGTTCGCGAGAATGAAGTCGTCAATCCGGACATGTTTGAATTTCGAGATGTTTCGTTCCTCGCATACCTCGACGACCGTATGCAAATCGACGCCGCGCTCAGACGATAGTGCCTCGACCGCGGATGCGATGAGCAATGATTTTCCGTCGGCAAGGAGCGTCTCCGTGATACGCGCATCGGCGAAAATAGCAATCCGACGTGCCTTCAAAATATTAGCTTGTAACAGGACCGCCTCGTCCGACGCATCGCCATAGACGTAGTGAACGTTGTCGTGATCGTATGGTTCTTCTTTCAATTGGTCGATTAAGACGATTTCTGCCTTCGGCTCATAAATGAGCACCTCATCAATCGCTTTTTTCGTCTTTGGCGACCAGCCGATATAGACGTAATGCCCTTCTCCTCGATACACTAACTTCCCCTCCCGTTTTAACCGTTGAAACGTCGCACCGACTTCAACGAGTTTTCCAATCAATGCCCCGATAATCCCAATCCCGAATAGGAATAAGAAAATCCCGAGCCAACGCCCCGCGACCGAAGTCGGGAAAAAGTCGCCGTAGCCGACGGTCGTGAGTGTCGTCATCGTCCACCAAAACGAGTCGAACATCGAAGGGAACGTCTCGGGTTCCAGTCGTTGACCGAGGACGGTACCGGTCAAGATGATGACGAGCGATGCCAAGACGACGTTCAAAAACGATAATTTCGATAATCCGCGCCAGACACGAAAAAAGATATGCACAGAAAAACCCCTCCTTTTCCTATATACTAGAGACAACTTACTTGATTTACGAAACCACTTTGCGTTCGGTTCCGTATAGAAAGAAAAAAGAAAGGACGACGTCATGAACTCAATCGTTTTGGAATATCGACTTTATAAAAATGAACTTTCATTCGAGCCACTCTACCATTATACATCGCTCGGCCTCGATGAAGTACTCGCCCGCCGCGAATGCGAATTTTTCGTTAAGGACGGCATGACTTACAAGCAGCGCTCATCGGCGCTCGAAGGCGAGCAATACTTCTTGATTTACGTCGACCGCTACACGGAAGGACCTGTCGATAAGCACGAGACGACCGACATCAAAGTGGAGATCCGGACGCTCGACGACCGGTTCGACAACCCGATGCTCGAGGCGTATTACGTCGACCGCCATCTCGACGCCCTCGCCATGCTCGGCAGTCAGTATTTATACGTCGCCGGCAAAGAATATGAGCGCGACTCAGCCGAGACGGACGAAGATCGCGGCGTCTATGTCATTTACGTCACCCCTACAGGTTATACATTGGAGGAATCAACATGAAGACAAGCAAAAAAATCTTGAGCGGTCTGTCGGCTGCTGTCTTGACCGCATCGCTCGCGGCTTGTGGTACCGACGAAACAGAACAAGCGACGTTACCGGAAGAACCGACCGGCTACGAGTGCGACGATTGGGACTGGGATGATGAGACGGAGTCATATTACTGTGACGATGATCGCTCCCCTCACTTCGGGAGCTTTTTCTTACTCGGCAGCCTGTTCAACTCAAAGAGTGCATTGAAGAATTCCTCGGCCTATAAAAATTATCGTTCGAACGGTGGCGCCAGCAGCATCACTCCGAACAAATCAAACTCAGGCTCTAACTCGGGACTCGGTAGCGGCTCAAAAGGCGGCTTCGGGGGATGAAGCGAGACGCATTGTTTGGCCAAATCCCTTTCTTTTGGCCTGACTTGAACGACGAGGAATACGCCCTTTACGACTGTCTCGCCCTGTCCGATGACACGGTGAGACAAATTCGGGAAGCCACGCGTGACGTCGATGCGATTTTCCGTAAGACGAATCGCCTGCTGCGCACGCTCCCGGACGATACGCTCCGCCTGCTCGGCTATCCCGAGGCGAGCCTACCGTTCCTTCGGGACAAGGCGCTGCCGCAAGAGACGATTATCGGCCGCTATGACTGGATCGTCAAAGACGGCACCATCAAACTAATGGAATTCAACGCTGACACGCCGACGTTCATCAAAGAACTGTTCGACGTGAACGGCTATGTGACGACAGAGTTTGGACTCGATGACCCGAACGCGGCGTCGACCGACGAGCTTAAGACCGAACTTCGAAAAGCCGTCATCGCGGCGTGGCAACGACTCGGCCGGGACGGGACACCAAAAATCGTCTTTACGGCCCATGATGACAACATCGAGGACAAATGGACGACGCGTTTCCTTCAAGAGACGCTCGATTTACCGTCCGAATTCGTCCCGCTCGACCAATTGCTCGTCGATACGGACGGCGTCTTCACACCGTCCGGGGAAAAAGTCGACGTGTTATATCGTCAGACGTACCCGATCGAACATTTGGTCGATGACCAGGCACCCAATGGTGATTTGATCGGCATCCGCCTGCTCGATTTGAACGCAGCCAAACACGTCTCGTTAATCAATCCGCTCTCGGCGTTTCTCATGCAGTCTAAAGGCGTCCAAGCGCTCATTTGGGAACTGTATGAGGCCAATACATATTTCGACGAAGCGGAGCGATTCATCATCGAGACGTACTTTTTACCGACGTATCTCGAGGCCGAGCCGTTTATCGGCCACAGCGCATACGTGCAAAAGCCCGCCTTCGGACGGGAAGGCGACTCGGTCATCCTCTATGACCAAGCCGGTGTCCCCTTCCATAAAGAGACGCTCCAGACATACGCGGACGAGACGGCGGTGTATCAACAGTTCGTCGAGCTGCCGACTCGTCTGACGAACACGGTCAACGGCCCACTCGAGACACACTACATGGTCGGCTGCTTTTGCTTGAACGGCCAGCCGTCCGCCCTCGGCGTCCGCGCCGGCAGTATGATCACGAACAACCAGTCCTACTACTTAGCCATTGGCACAACAAAGGAGAATAACTTATGACGTTCATCACGCTCGATTCCATCTTGAGCTTCCTCGCTCACCTCGGTACAGGGTTTGGCCTCATTTTAGCTGGACTCGTCGTCTTTGCCCTCACGACGAAGTATTCGGAACGCAAATTGATTAAAGAAGGTAACGTCGCCGTCGCCTTGAAACTTTGGGGGAAAGCGATCGGTCTCGCCATCGTCATCTACACGGTGTGGGCGAACAGCGTCAACTTACTCGACGCCTTCATCTGGGGACTCGTCGGGATTCTCGCTCAAGTGCTCGCTTTCTGGACGTTTGAATACGTCCTGACGCCAGGCGTGAACTTAGAGAAAGAAGTCGAGAACGGCAACCTCGCCATCGGGATCAGCCTCTTCTCCGCCTCACTCGTCGTCGGCATCATCGTTGCCGCGAGCTTGACGTACTAATCAAACAGCCCATGCGCTCAGGATTGAGGCATGGGCTGTACTTGTAGAGGAGGAACGAAATGTCTACACGCAGACTAACTTGGGCTTTGCTCATTTGTATCACGGTCGTTGTCGTCTTTTCCGGAATCGGCAGTTATGTTTATGAACGATTCCAACTAAAAAGCTACTTAGCAGACAATGAGTTCCAGGCATACGACTATCTCAAAACTGATGATGCGACACTCGCCCTCTTCACAAACGAAGACGAGACGTTGCTCGGGCTCGCTGACATGAGTGTCGACGGCTACGGCTATGGAACCGTCGAGATCCTGGATATGTCTCCGTTTGACTACATCTATTCGAGTGACGACTCCAATCACTATATAGGGATTCGCTTGAACAAACAGCCTCAGAATGTGGCCTACCTTCGTATCATCGGAGAACGCATACAAGAACAACACGTCCTCAACCGTCCCGAAGAAGATGACTATGCTGCCACACACATTATCGAGTTGCGCAATAGACCAACATCCGACTGGACCCTTCAAACGTTAGACCAAAATGAGCAAGTCATTGACTCGATCGATTTCTGAAAACTGAACAAGGAGAGGCAAAATGTCAAAACGTGGACTCGCATTATTCCTAACAGGTATGATCATCATCATCGCCATTTCAGTCACGGCCGGTGTCCGGTCTTATAACGACGAACAGCGAAAACAAGCATCTGACCAAGCGCAACAAGAATTGAACGACCAGATGACTACCCAAGGGTGGTATGCTTATGAATATCACAAATTGGAAGATTCAACCGTCACTCTCTTCACGAACGCAGACGGCACAATCCTCGGTCTAGGGATCATGAAAATGAATGGAGAGTTTAGCAGCTCAACTCGTGACACAATTGAAGAAACACCATTCGACTGGGCTCATCTCGGCAACGGAACAGACGAATACATTGGGATTCGGTTGAATGAACAACCCGAAGACGTCGTCTACTTGCGGTTACAGGCTTCAGGTTGGAGCAAAATCTACACGGTCAACGACCCTCAAGACGAAGGGTATGTCAGGACTTACTTAATCACTCTAGAGAAAACGCTACGTGGCGACTGGACACTCGAAACGCTCGACCACGAAAAAAATGTGCTTCATTCTGAACAATTATAAAAACCGCAAATCGATGACCGGTCTGCGGTAGTGTGACGACTGCTTTCGCGGTCGTCTTTTCTTATGCTTTGGCGAGTACGGCCGATGGACCAAAGAACTCGTAACGGGCTTGTGGAATCGTTTGGACGACCGTCTCCATCATCGCGGCCGGCCCACACGTGTAGACGTCGTGTCCCTCGACATCGAGTGCTTCGAGTTGTGTCGCACTCATGCAACCTGATACGTCATCGACGTGCGTGATGAGGTGAAGACCAACGTTCACGAGTTCATCGAGCTCTTCACCGAGCGGACGGAGGTTCGTGCTGCGGACAGCATGGAGCAACGTGACCGAACGACCTTGACCGAGTGCCGCCTTCGCCATGTTGAAGAGCGGCGTGATACCGATTCCGCCTGCGACAAGTGTGAGCGGGCGGTCCGTGTCTTCAAGCACGAATTCGCCAGCCGGGGCACTCACTGGAATTTCCGTACCGACCGTCTGCTCATGGAGCCAGTTCGAGACGAGTCCTTCCGCCTTCGGAGCAATCCAGTAGCCGTCTTCAGTCGTCTCGACGACGCTATATTGACGGTGGTGCAAGATGTCTTCCCCAGCGATGTGTGCTTGGACCGAGATGTATTGACCTGGGATGGCCGTCCCGACGACGCCATCGTTCGCTTTGATATGGAATCGTTTCACTTCCGGCGTGTCTTCGATCACTTCAGCGACCGTGAACGGTTTGAAACCAATCCATGGCGCATCGGCATACATTTGTTTCTCGAGCGAGATGAAGACGTCGGCGATGACACCATATGCTTTCGCCCATGCGTCAATGATGTCTGGCGTCGCCGCTTCACCGAGCACGTCTTGAATCGCGCCGAGTAAGTTCTCGCCGACGATTGGATAATGTTCCGGACGGATGTTCAAGCTCTTATGTTTATGAAGCGCCGGTTGGATGGCCGGAAGAATCGCTTCGAGACGTTCAATATGGACGGCTGCCGCGTAGACAGCGTTGGCGAGCGCCTCTGGCTGACGCCCGCGTTTTTGGTTCGTATGGTTGAAGAAGTGGCGGACTTCCGGATTGTTCTCGAACATGCGTTTATAGAAGTGACTCGTGATGGCGACACCGTGGTCTTTCAAGACCGGTGCGGTTGCTTTGACGATATCCATCGTTTGTTGATCTAACATAATATTTCCCCCTTTTTGAAAGTTCATGTTCATTATGTGAGGTAAGTCACTTTAAAATCAATATATAAAATACTTGTTTATCTTCAAGTTCAAATTTCTGCCTTGAATCCGCCACGCTTTTTTCACATCTTCCATCGTCGCGCTTTCGTGAGATGTCTTGTACAATGAACAAATGAAGAGGTGAAACAACATGCGGCTCACGCAAACGTGCGACTACGCACTCCGAACACTTATGTATAGTGCCACGTTCTCGCATCGTCTTGTGACGATTCAAGAAGTGGCAGACCAATATCAGATTTCAAAGAATCACGTCATGAAGGTCGTCTATGAGCTCGGCAAACACGGCTATCTCGAGTCCGTGCGCGGGCGTGGTGGCGGCTTCCGACTCGCCCGCCCGATGGAAGACATTAACGTCGGCGACGTCGTCCGGACGATGGAACCGTTCGAGCTCGTCGAGTGTTTCGGAGAAGGCCGATGTGTCATTGCCCCCGCGTGTGATTTGCGAACTGTCTTGAACGAGGCGATGCTGGCGTTCCTGCACGTGCTCGACCGCTATACGATTGCCGACCTTGTCGCCAATCGGACGAACGAACTGGCCCTTTTGCTAGGCATACAAAACCCGACGGACTGAATTGTCCGTCGGGTTTGTCTGTTACAGCGGCTTCAATTTGGCCTCAATCTCGGCTCGCCGTGGCTCAAGAAACGGCGGCAACGCCAAACGTTCCCCGAGCGTCTCGACCGGTTCGTCGGTCGCAAAACCAGGTCCATCCGTCGCGAGTTCCATTAAGATCCCGCTCGGCTCGCGGAAGTAAATCGATTTGAAATAATAACGGTCGATTAGCCCCGAATGACTGATGCCGAATGAATCGAGCCGCTCGACCCAATGTTTCATCTCGTCATCATCCTCGACGCGGATCGCGACGTGGTGGACACTGCCTCGTCCTGGCCGCTCCGACGGTAAATCGTGACGGTCGACGAGATGAATCTCTGTCGACACACCTCCGTCTCCCGTCTCGAACACACGAACCGGTTGACCGTTCCGTTCGAACTCGGACGCGAACCGATAACCGAGCACGTCCGTCAGTACCCGCTCCGTCTTTTCGATCCGTCGTACCGTCCACTCACTGAACCCGAGACCGAAGACGGCAACGTCTGCCGGCACCGGTCCGTTTTTCCACGGCGTCCCTGACCCGCCCTCGACGAGACAGAGCCGCTGTCCTTCCTCATCCTCGAAGTAGAGCGTCGGACGACCTAATACCTCCTCGACCTCATCATGCAGCACGTTGAACGATTCGAAACGCTCGCGCCAATACGGGAGTGACCCTTCCGGCACCTGAAGCGCCGTCCGTGAGATGCTGCTGCTTCCTCGATACGTCTGTCCGAGAAACGGGAGCTCGAAGAACGTCAAATCCGTCCCCGGCGTCCCCGATTCATCTGCGTAAAACAAGTGATACATCGATGGATCGTCTTGGTTGACCGTCTTTTTGACGAGCCGCATCCCGAGTACTTCCGTATAGAATCGCAAGTTCTTCTTTGCGTCCCCAGTCATCGCCGACACGTGATGCTGTCCTACAATCGCCTTCATCCGACTTCTCCCCTTTCACTATTAATTCCATTGTACCACCTCCAAATAAGTAAAGTCTTCTTTACATTAAGTAAAGTTTACTTTACACTATAAGTAGAAACAAGAAATGAGGTGGCGGCATGCCATTAATCAATCGCGTCAAAGAGTTGCGGGCCCGGCATCAACTGACCCAAGGTGACTTGGCGGCCAAAGTCGGTGTGACGAGACAGACGATCATCTCGCTCGAAAAAGGGAGTTACACCCCATCGCTTCTGCTGGCGATGCAAATCGCGCGCGTATTCGAGGAACCGGTCGAATCCATTTTTAAGATTGAGGAGGAAATAGAATGAAGCGTGTCATAGTTCAATCCCTTTCAAGCATCATCTTGTATGTATTGATGGCCATGTCTATTGGCTCGTTTACTGCAGGAGTATACCAAGCCATGTCGAGTTATCAAAACGAAGGTACGCTTGTTTTCGAAATGAATGCCTTACCTTGGATTGCTCTTATCGTATTCGGTGTAATCTGGTCAATCTACTCTTACAAAACGAGATCTGATCATAGTCTGTCATTTTGGCAATGGTCCATCCGAATGACCGAATTTGAAGAAACAGATGAGCGTGAACGATTCATTACGAAAAAATCAACAAAAAATGCTTACACTTCTTTCGGAATATCTGTGCCCATCATGATGATGACGTTTTTGTTCTATCCATTGTTCCAAGATGCTTTCCCGACCTATCCGATTTACGCACTCGCCTCGACACTCATTATCTCGACACTCGTCTATATGACGACATGGATTCGTGCCTACACCCAGTAAGGAATTCACCTCGAATTCCTTTTTTTGTGTCGATTTTTCGTCGAGTCGCTCCCCACGATTGCCAATTCAATCCCGTCGTGCTTATATATAACTAAATGGTTATATACTAAATGTGTTGAAGGGGTCTTTCATCGTGAAAACCATCGATTTGACGACTGGACAGGTTCAACGCGTCATTGTGGCGCTCGCCCTCCCGCTCGTCGGTAGTTCGCTTTTACAGTTCACCTATAGTCTCGTCGATATGTTCTGGGTCGGCGCGCTCGGTAGCGACGCCGTCGCAAGCATCGGCGCAGCCAGTTTTTATATCATGCTCGGTCAGGCGATTCAATCACTCATCGTCGTCGGCGCCGGCATCAAAGTGTCGCAAGCCGTCGGACGGCGGGACCAAGCATTGATTCAGCGCTACGTCCGGGCCGGGAGGCGGATGAACCTCGGCCTCGGACTGTCGTTCGTCGTTCTCCTAATCATGTTCGGTCAGACATTGATCAGCTTTTTGAATATGAACGCCCCTGACGTCGAACGGTTGGCGTACAGCTACTTGCTCGTCAGCGCCCCGATGCTTGTCTTCTCGTTCTTCAACTTGCTGTTCGCCCGGCTATTCAGCGCCTATGGCAACACGACGACAGCGATGCGCATTAATGCGACCGGGGTCACGCTCAATATGATTCTCTCACCGCTCTTCATCTATCCGCTCGGACTCGGTGTCGTCGGTGCCGGTCTCGCTACGCTCGTCGCGAACGTCGTCATGTTCGGCTTCTTCTGGCACCGGGCCCGCGTCTTGTTCGATTGGGAGGAGACGGTCGAACCGAATCGCACAGACTATAGAGAAATTCTTCGCCTCGGCTTCCCGATGGCGACCCAACGCGTCTTGTTCACGATCATCAGCATTTTCCTCGCCCGCATGATCGGTTCATATGGGACCGAAGCAATCGCGGCACAACGGATCGGACTTCAAATCGAATCGATCGCCTATATGATGATCGGTGGATTGAACGGTGCTATCGCGAGTTACACGGGGCAAAATCTCGGTGCCCGCAAAGTGGACCGGGTCCATGAAGGGTACCGGGTAACGACACGACTCGGTGTCTTGTATACCGGGCTGATCACCCTCGTGTTTTTATTCGTACCGGACGTCCTGATCGGGCTGTTCGTCGATGACCCGAGAACGATTGAAATCGGCGCGAGTTATTTACGAATCATCGGAATCTCGCTCATCTTCGCCTCCTTCGAGATGATCGGGAACGGTTATTTCTCGGGGCTCGGACTGCCGAAAATCCCAGCGACGATTTCAATCGTCTTCACCGTCGTCCGCATTCCGCTCGCGCTTGCCCTCGAGCCCTATCTCGGTATCGATGCCATCTGGTGGAGTATCGCCCTCTCGAGCATCATCAAAGGGCTCGTCTCTGCCCTCTATGTCCGACTATTGAAAAAGGAAGTGACTTCCCTTGCCGAAGCAATTTAAGCAATTATCCAAGCAACTTCTCACGAGCGGACGTTTCGCCATCGAGCGTGAGATGCTCCGCGTGACCCCTGAAGGAACGCTCGCCGTCACGAAGCATCCGACAGCACTTGGAGACAAGGCGACGCATCCATATATCACGACTGACTTCTCAGAAAGTCAGATTGAACTGATCACGCCGACGTTTCCGACCGTGGAAGCAGCCCACGACTTCTTACAGACGCTGTACGACATCACGGCACTGAATATTGGTGACGAACGACTCTGGCCGCAATCGATGCCGTGCGCGCTACCCGACGGCGGGGTCATCCCGCTCGCCGATTTTGGAAGTTCAGGCCTTGAGGCCGGTCGCTATCGGGAGCATCTGCTCCAAAAATACGGGGCGAAGAAACAGCTCATCTCGGGTATCCATTTCAACTTCTCGTTCGCAGACGATTTGCTCGCCTCCCTCTATGAAGGGTCACCAGAACGCTACGATCGTTTCAAGAACGACCTGTATTTAAAACTCGTCCGCAACTATTTACGGACGCGTTGGCTCATCGTCTATCTGTTAGGCGGGACACCAGCTGTCCATACGAGCTATGAAGAACGCTGCGTCAGTCAAATGCAGGCGCTCAGCGAAGATGTGTATTCAAATACGACGGCGTTGTCGTACCGGAATAGTGACTGCGGCTATACGAACGTCGAGCCGCTCTATCCAGACTATTCAACGCTCTCGGACTACACCGCTAGCGTGCGCCGCTTCATCGCCCAAAGCGATATTGCCAACCCGAATGAGCTCTACTCTCCGATTCGGCTGAAGACGTCACAGGGCGGCAATGACCTGGAACGTCTCGAGGCGAATGGCATCGACTATATCGAGATTCGCAACATTGACCTTAATCCGTTCGAGAAGACCGGTATCGCCCTGTCCGATT
The DNA here is from genome assembly GCF_004337025.1 of Exiguobacterium sp. SL-10. NCBI lineage: Bacteria > Bacillati > Bacillota > Bacilli > Caryophanales > Exiguobacterium > Exiguobacterium sp. SL-10. Next base: position 40,578 of record NZ_SJUP01000005.1, read on the forward strand.
TGAAGTTCCTGCACGTCTTCTTGCTCTACTTGACGTTGAGAGACGAGACACGATTTGCGGACTGGCAGGCCGAGGCGTTTTACAACCAGCAACGCGTGGCGAAAGAAGGGTTATCCCCGACGCTTACACTCATGCGGGACGGCGAGGCGGTGGCGCTCCAGACGTATGCACGCGATTTGCTCAGTGAAGTCGAAGCGTTCAATGAACAGTACACACTCGGATTCGAGGACGTCTTCGCCTCTGTCCGAGATCGGATTGACCGTGTCGAGGCGACGTATGCGTCACTCCTCACCTCCGCCATGATGACAGACGGCTATACGGACTGGTCGCTCCGGCAAGCCGAGGTGTTCTATCAAAACGCGTACGCCAACCGATTCCGGATGCACGGCTACACGGATATGGAGCTGTCGACGCAGATTTTGATAAAGGCGGCCTTGAAACGCGGCTATGCCGTCGACGTGATCGACCGGGATGATCAGTTCATCCGCATCCGAAATGGTAACCAGACCGAGTACGTCAAACAAGCGACGAAGACATCGAAAGACAACTACGTATCCGTCCTCATGATGGAGAATAAGACGGTGACGAAACACGTGCTCGCTGAACATGGTATCCGCGTACCGAGCGGGGTCGAACTCCGCACTGAAGCCGATTTACAGAACGCTTGGCCTACATTCACGAACGAACCGATCGTCTTGAAGCCGAAATCGACGAACTTCGGGATTGGCATCCACATCTTCAAGGACGGGACGACGTTCGACGAGGCACTCGAGGCGTTCCGTCACGCTCGTACGTTTGACGAAGTCGTCCTTCTCGAGACGTTCCTACCCGGGAAAGAGTATCGGTTCCTCGTCATCGGTGACGAGGTCGCCGGTATTCTCCACCGCGTCCCGGCGAACGTGACCGGAGACGGTGTGTCGACGATTCGGGAGCTCGTCGCTAAGAAAAACGAGGACCCGCTCCGTGGCAAAGGCTATAAGACACCGCTCGAGAAAATCGACCTCGATGATATCGTCGTGGCGTTCTTACGCCCGCAAGGCAAGACGCCAGACAGTGTCCTCGCCGAGGGTGAGCGCATCTTCTTGCGTGAGAACTCGAACATCAGCACGGGCGGTGACAGCATCGACTATACGGACCGGATCGCCGACTCCTATAAACAGATTGCGGTCGATTCGGCAAAAGCGATCGGCGCGACGATTTGCGGCGTCGATATGATGATCCCCTCGCTGGATGGGGACATCGACTACGGCATCATCGAGTTGAACTTTAATCCGGCCATCCATATCCACTCCTTCCCGTATGAAGGCAAGGAACGGCCGATCGGTGAGACCGTGCTCGACTTACTGTTTGATGAAAAAGGTTGAAACGCCTCGTGAACCGGGAATAGAGATTACATTGATTAGATATGCGTAATCTTCTTTCTCGAGAAAGGGGTCTTTCCAATGGAAAAAGTGAAATCTAAGATCGAAGGCAACTCGTTGATCGTCGAACGAAGCTTCAGCGCACCGCGTGAGCTCGTATTCGAGGCGTTCTCGACGCCAGCCCATCTTGAAACGTGGTGGGGGCCGGCCGGATGGGCAACGGAAATTCGCACGTTCGAATTCGAACCGGGTGGGACGTGGCACTATAAAATGACATGTGTCGACAAAGAGCAAGGTGATTACTACGGCATGGAGTCATGGGGAAAATCGACGTTCCTCGAAATCGACCCACATCGAAAAATCGTCTACACAGATGCGTTCTCGGACGCGGACGGCCACATCAATCCCGAACTTCCCGTCATGACGATCACGAATGAATTCGTTGATATCCCGAACGGCACGCTGCTCATCAGCCGCTCCGAGTTCACAGACAACGAGTCGCTCCAGCGCGTCGTCGAGATGGGCGCCGTCGAAGGTTTCTCTTCGCAACTCGAACGGCTCGACGCCATCATCTCGCGCTAACAACAAGCACCGTGCCTCGGAGAGAGGGACGGTGCTTGTTTGTCGTTAAAATAAGAAGTAGCTGACAATCAAGATCAACGTGAAAATGAACACCATCCCGATCGCGAGCGCGACAAGGCTCATCTTTGCCGATTTGAACTGTTGGGAGTTGATCGTATGCACTTTCTTCAAATACGACCGGGTTCCGACGAGGATGGTCGCGATTCCGAAGATGATCGACAAGATGCCGATGGCTGTGATCAATTGGTGCTCGGTCCCGCTCAAGTTCTCGCTCCGATAATAGTGGAAATTCGTCACGAGAAAACCGATCCCGATGACCGTGATTGCCGTCCGAATCCAGGCGAGGAACGTCCGCTCATTGGCGAGGTGTTGCTGAATGTACTGCGAATCGACCGTCTTCTCTAAATCTAGTTTCATAACTTCCCTTCTTTCTAGCCATCGTAGTCAACCAATCTATTTTTCAGTGCGAATTGCACGAGCTCATGTCGATGTTTGATTTGCAGTTTATGCATGACACGGCTTTTATGGTTCTCGACCGTTTTTGGACTGATTCCAAGTTTCTCTCCAATCTCGATATTGCCGTAACCGAGCGTCGTCAAACGTACAATTTCCGACTCGCGCCGCGTCAGGACCGACTCTTTCTTTTGCGACACTACTTTCTCGATAAATGCTTCCGACAGCGAGGTCGCATAGTAACGCTTCCCTTCCATCACTTGCTTGATGCCATCGACAAGCTGACCCGGATCACTATTTTTGGATAGATAGCCGAGGACATCGAGTTCAAGGGCTCGTTTGATGTATAGCTCCTCATCATGCATCGTGAGTAAGATGACTTTGACGCCCGGCACTTCTTCCGCTAGCGCTGTCGTTGTCATAAAGCCGTCGAGGCCGTTCGGCATCGTGATATCGAGCAGCACCACATCAGGCATCGTACGAATCGCTTCTTGAATGGCAGTCGTTCCATCGACTGCCTCACCGACGACATCAATCTCTTCATAGGGGCGAAACATTAACTTCAGACCACGTCGGACGAGTTCGTGGTCGTCGACAATCAATACTTTAATCGGTGTCATAGCGCCCCCGCTCTAGCGGCACAGACACTGAAATGTCAGTACCTTGTCCCGGAATCGATTGAAGTGTGAACGTCCCATGGATCGTTTTCGCCCGCTCTTCCATGTGCCGAAGGCCCAGCCCTTTCACAACTTTTTGTGGATCGAATCCGCCCCCGTCATCTTTCAGTGATAAATCAATGCCACCATTTCGTTCAACGATTCGGAAATCGATTGTATTCGGATGAGCATACTTCATACTGTTGACGAGAGCTTCCTGGATAATACGATATATATTGATCTCGATGACACGGTCATATCGGAACGACAAGCGGATATCCGTATGAAACACGACGAGCGGATATTGCGTGGCAAAACTATCAACTAATACGCTCAATGCTGAACCGAGTCCGAATTGATCGAGCTCGATAGGACGTAAGCGTTTCGAATAACCTTTCACATTGTCGATCAACCGACTGACTTCGGCGAGCACCGACTCGATATATTCTTTCTTTTCTACGTCTTTTACATCGGATTGAAGGGCGCCGAGGGCAAGAGCGATACTGAAAAGGGACTGGCCGACCCCGTCATGAAGCTCTTGAGCGAGCCGTTCATGTTCTTCTTCCCGCGCTTGAATGAGTTCGCGTACCATCTGTTCACGAAGCGCATGGGCTTCACGGCGCTTTCGTTCTGTAAAGTCACGCAGGACGAGCAAATAATACGTCGAGCCCGACACCGGGTCATTCAATATGCGTGCCGTATTCATCTCGACATCGACCATCTTTCCTGAATAAGTCGGCATCTCTGAGGTGAAGTACGGAGAGCGCTCATGTTGAATCAAATAACATCGTTCTTCGCCTCGTTCGACTTTACGCTGTTGACAGAATGAGCAATACGGGACAGGTTCGCCTAGCCGCCATCCAGTCAACTGTTCGGCCGCATCGTTCATCGTGATAATTTTCCGTTCGTGATCCATCACGATAACACCATCTTTTAAGACGTTCAAAATCTGCCCCTCAAAGTCTTGTAACGCCAATTCGATTCCTCCTTTCCGTATCGTACCATCTCCCCTCATCATACCCCCATGGGTAAAAGATGCCAACTAATGTGAATACAAAAACCGGACGTAATCGAGTCACGTCCGGAGGAAGTTGTTATTTTTTCGTTTGTTCAGACAACACTTCCACTGTCGCTTGCATATACTTTAGCCCATGTTGGACCGATGGCTCTTTCAACCAACGGATGAGCGAGAACAAGGTGATTTGACGATCGTCCCGTTCGGCCCGGTCTCGTATTTCAGTGAGTAGCGTACGCGTCGCAACCGCCTTTTCTTTTACGGGCGACACATATTCATCGACTCGTTGTCCAATCAGTTCGCGTGTCTGTTCGTCACTATAGACGTCTTGGGCGAAAGCGAGCACTTGTTCAAGTTGGTTCGTCATCTGGAGCAACATCGGTAGTTTCTCAGCCAGTTTGACCGCCGCCTCGAGCGTCTCGATTTGCAAATTGGATGAGTCGAGAAGGGAATCAAGCTTGTCTTTCACGTGTTGATCGTTCATCGTCGCCTTGCCAAAGTCGACGGCGTCTTCGAGGCGTCGCAGCGACTTTTCAATCTCTGGCAACCGTTCGACGAGGGAGACGAGCGCTTGCTCGACATCCGGACGGGTCAATGCCGTTTCTAACGATTTGTTCATTGTTGTATGTTCCATCGTCTTCTCCCCCTTCCTCACATCGTCCCTTTCAACATCCCGTTCCAATACATAATCGGAAGAAAATCTTTTTTCAAAATATACATGCTATGGCGCTCTTTCGCCTGATTGAACGGCATCGACTCTTGTGGGACCTTTTCATAATCAAATTCAGCCAAAATGAGCTTGTTGTATCCTGTGACAATCGGGCAAGACGAATAGCCATCATATGAAGCGACCGCGACTTGTCCATACATGAGATCGCTCACATTTTTAGCGACGACTGGTGCCTGCTTCCGAATGGCGGCCCCCGTCTTCGATGTCGGCAAATTCGTGCAATCTCCGAGTCCGAAGATGTTTTTATATTGTTTATGCTGAAGCGTATACATGTCGACATCGACCCACCCGCCCGCATCGGCGAGCTTACTGTTTCGAATGACCGCCGGGGCTTGCATCGGTGGTGTGACGTGAATCATATCATAGTGGAGATCGAACGTTTCTCCGCTATCTAAATGTTCGAACACCGCAGTCTTTTCATCTGCTTTGATCTCAATTAGATTAACGCGGAAATGTGTGTCAATCCGTTTTCGCTCAAGTACTTTTTCGAGCGCGGACCGATACTTGGCGACATCAAAAATGGCTGGATTGGCCGACCCAAAGACGATTTTACTGTTATCGCGAACGCCGGTCTTCACGAAATAATCTTCTGCCAAATACATGATTTTTTGCGGTGCACCCCCACACTTTACAGGCGAGGCGGGGTGTGTGAACAGTGCTGTTCCGCCTTCAAAACCCCTAAGGGTATCCCACGTGTAATCGACGTGCTGATACGAGTAGTTGCTACATACTTGTTTCGTGCCGAGCGCCGCTTCTAACCCCTTGATTCGACCCCAATCGATTTCAATGCCAGAAGCGACGATCAAGTAGTCGTATTCCATCATCCCATGACTCGCCGTCTCAACTTGATTGGCTTCAGGGTTAAAGCCAATCACCTTGTCCTGAAGCCATTTTGCACCACTCGGGATAAGTGTTTCCATCTCTCGTTCTGATTCTTCTTTTTTTGCGGCACCCGCCCCGACAAGTGTCCAGAGCGGTTGATAATAATGCTTCTCCTCAGGGTCGATTAGCAAAATTTCATCTGCCAAATGATGTTTATCACGTAGTAAACGAGCAGCGACACTAATCCCTCCGGTACCGGCTCCAACGATAATGACTCGATAATGTGTACGCATAAAGTAAATCCCCTTTCGTCTCCCGATTGATGTGCTAGGATATGTCAATTTCGTGAACTACCTCACGTCTTCAGCATAGTTGAAAGCGCATACAACTGATATAGGGGAAGTCCCTCATTTTTAGTCGAATCCCTGCTATTTCATACGTTTTCCCTCCTTTTCGACACTTGTCATAACGCCGCAATCCGTGACTTTAATCACTGTGTCGAGTCGCTGCATTCGATGGACCGACCGATAGGGGAATCCCCTCATATCATGCAGGATGTATTGACCTCACATACCTAAGGGGGTATAAAGTGGTTATCTGATTTTTTTAGGAGGATTCTTTCACGATGAAACAACACTATCATCCGCTCTACTTTTTATCTGCCCTAGGAAACGGCGGGCTGGCCGTCTCATTTTTTATGTATTTCATGTTTTTAATTCCCCATCCTGATTCACCGCTACCTCACTTTGATCATTTGCGAACCACGTTTGAAGCAGGTGGGATGGCACAAATGCTCGTTGTTATGGTTTCCATCATCATCTTAGCGCTCGCTGCGAACCACTTCCGTCTGCTCATTTTGAACGTTCGTTCGTTCAACGCATTTAAGCGCACGTCCGCTTACCAAACACTTAAAGGGACTCCCGGTGAAGTAGCCGTCATGGCCGAACCGCTGACGTACGCAATGAGTGTGAACGTCTTGTTCATTCTTGGAGCCCTGTTCATCCCCGGACTATGGGCCAACGTGCAACTTCTGTTCCCGTTCGCTTTGGTTGCATTTTTAGGGATTGGCGTGTATGCGCTCGTCCGTTACACCCAATATATCTCGCACATATTGGTCAACGGCAAATTTCCCGTCGACAACCTCAATCAGTTCGGTCAATTTTTAGGTGCGTTCGCTTTCATCATGATTGCCGTCGGTTTGGCCAGTCCTGCCGCCATGTCAACGATACCATGGGTTTCTGTCACCGCGGCAGTCACGTCCCTCTTCTTTTTGACGCTCGTCGGAGGAATCCTTTTCTTTTTCGGAGGCATGAGCTTACGAGCGATATTGTCAAAGGGACTTGCTAAATCAAGTGCACCGACCGTCTGGCTTCTCATCCCGATTTTCACGCTCACTGGAATCACATTCGTCCGAATCTATTCGATGATATCCCATCGCTTACTCGAGACAGATGTCAATGCTCCCTTACTCTTCGTCGTGTTGGGCGTACTGTTCATGGCGAGCACGGCTGTCGGCTTGATCGGGTTCAGCGCATTACGTCGTCTCGACTATTTCACGGAACAACCGGATGGCGCGGCAAGTTTCGGTCTCATCTGTCCAGGTGTCGCCTATGTCGTTCTCGGGATGTTTTTCGTCCACTGGGGGCTCGTTCAAAACGAATTACTCACGGCACATAGTCTGGCCCATTATGTAGTGTTGTCCCCGCTCGCCTTCATTCAAGTGAAGACCATCCAATGGCTTATCAAACTATCGATGAAACATTTGGCGTCTCAATCGAGCAAATCAAAACTCGAAGCCGCGTAACCAATCGAAAAGCGCCCTCTCGCCAGACATTCGTCACGTGAGAGGGCGCTTTTCCATTTAAGGGTGAAATATTCGAAACAGTTCGTCAAGCCATGACGGCTCAATCTCTCCATACGCATCCCCGATACTGATTTCGGTCGAACAATGACCATCATGCGGGATGAGATAGCCTGTGATGCCAATCCCGGTCTCGACTTGGATGCGTTCAATCCGATTCGAGACGGTTTCGATATCGCCGTTCATATGAAGATGAAACATATTTGTCACCGGTATCTCGGGCGTCGTCCATACCCCGTCGAGTGCATTGAATCGATGGGCCAGGTCCTTCGCCTGCTCAACATACATCCCCATCCGCCCCTTCCGGAGCTCATAGTAATAGTCGGCCGGAATGATGTATGGATATAAGCCGATCAAGTCGCCACCGTAACGACGTTTCCATATTCTCGCCTCGGCACAGAACGGTTTTGGTCCGGCCAGGATGGCGCCAGCAATCCCGCCGATTCCTTTATAAAACGAGACGTAGACGCTATCGAACAAAGCACACACTTCTTCGGCCGTCTTCTCATAGTACGGGAGCGTCTCGAACAAACGCGCTCCGTCAAGATGCAAGCGAATCCCTCGCTCCCGGCAATGACGACTGATCGCTTCAAGTTCAGCGAAGGGCGGCAAGTAACCGCCGAGCTCGCGTTGCGGCAACTCGATCAAGAGACAGGCGACGTCCGGTAACGCCTTCACTTCGTCGAACGTCATCAATCGCTTGTCGTCTCCAATCAAGATCGGTTCAAGGTGATGCAATTCCTTCAACCCGTCCTGTTCGTGAATCTCCAAGTGACAGAGCGGATGATAGGCGACGCTTCGATTGCCGGTCTCGTCTGCCCAAATGCGTAAGGCGATCTGTTGCGCCATCGTGCCGCTCGGAAAGAAGATCGCGTCTTCCATTCCTAAGTCTTTACTCAGTTTTTGCTCGAATCGCTCGATGACCTCGCCCGTTCCGTAGTGGTCGCTCGATTGATTTGCATCGATTGCTTCCAACGCCTGCTTCAAGACGCCGACGTTCCGTTTTCCGTGCCCACTCAGTTGGCGTGACGTCTGTTGATACGATGTCTGTAAATCCATGTCATCCCCTCCACAAGAAGCCCCCTATCCGAAGACAGGAGGCCGTCATTTTAGTCGCGCATACGGACAATCAATTTCCCGCGTACTTTTCGTGTTTGGAGCTGTTCAAGCCCATCTTTCAACCGTTCGAACGGCAACACGTCCGTGACGAGATCGTTCAACTCACCCGCTTCGAGCAGCTTCATCAATTCTTCTGCCATATAAGACAAGTTGCGGATGGCTCGTTCGTCCTCACTCGCATGGGCCGCACCGAGGGCGACTTCATGAATCGAGGGAGACAGCGTGAACCCTTTCATATTCGACATATCAGGTGGACCAGCGATATAAGCGAGCTGCCCGCTAAATGCGAGCCGGTCGAGATCGGCCGTCGCCACGTCGCGTCCGACCGTGTTCAAAATCAAGTCGACCCCACGACCGTCTGTCAGTTCCATGATTTTCTCTGTCACGTCCTCGACGTTGTAGTCGATGGCGACATCGGCACCGAGCGATGTGACCCAGTCAAAGTTGTCCGGCGATGCCGTCGTGAACACTTTGAGACCGAGTTTCTTCGCGAGCTGAATCGCGTAACCACCAACTCCGCCTGCTCCGGCATGGACGAGAATCGTCTCTTTGTCGCGCGTGTTCAATTTCTGCATGATGGCCTCATATGCCGTCATCCCGGCACACAAGATGGCCGCTGCGGCCTCGTCGCTCACGTCCGGTGGCACGACGGCACAGGCGCGTGCATCGACGACCGCATATTCGGCGAAGCCGCCGTTGTTCCCGAGGCTCGTATGGACGGCGACACGTGAACCGGTAATGATGTTGGCGATGCTCGAACCGACTTCGACGACTTCCCCGACGAGGTCGACGCCAAGAATATGTGGATACGACCAGTTCGGGTTGCCGTTCGTGCCGACTTTATAGTCGACCGGGTTCAAGGCGACCGCTTCGACTTTGATGAGCAGTTCGCCCGCATCCGGTGTCGGTCGCTCCACCTCACCGATGTGTAGATGTTCTAATCCAGGTTGATCGAGTAGCCAAGCTTTCATGCTCCATACGCTCCTTCCGAATACGTCAGTTCATACGAATGTGAGTAGATTTCGACGAGATTTCCGAACGGGTCTTCACAGTACACCATCCGGTACGGCTTATCGCCCGGGTAATATTCGCGAATCGGCATCCGTTGTTTGCCGCCATGGGCAACAATTTTCTCGACGAGTCCTTCGATGTCCGGGTCTTGGACACAATAGTGGAAAATGCCCGTCTTCCAAAACTCGAAATTGTTCTCCGGCTTCTCATTGTTCGGGAACTCGAACAGCTCGATCCCAATCTTATCGCCGGTCGACATGTGGGCGATTCTGAAGTTGCCCCAGCCCGGTCCGAACACGTCGGTGCACATGACACCGATCGGCGAGTCGTCCTCGATGACGTCTGATGGTTGCATAATCGTATACCAGCCCATCACGTCCTCATAAAATTTAACTGCTTCCGTCACACTCGGGACCGATAGTCCGATATGTGAGAATGTACGTGGATAAGTCACTGTCATCCGCTCCTTTTTGTTTGCTCAATTTGTTGGATAACGATACGATACCTTCATCGAAGCAATAAAAAAAGTACGCACATTCAAGTAACTACCCGAAAGCGAGGCGAATTGAACATGACGACCCCGTTCCCCGTCAATAAGGCGCTCGACATCATCGGCGGTAAATGGCGGCCTCAAGTGTACTGTACGCTCGAGAACGGCCCGCGCCGCTTCTCGGAGATTCAGCGCGCCATCCCTAACGTCAGCCGTAAAGTGTTGACCGACCAACTCCGTGAACTCGAACAACTTGGCATGGTCCGCCGCATCGACTATTCGACCGAGAAACAGCTTCACGTCGAATACTCGCTCACCGAGGAGGCATTCAGCCTGCAACCAGCGATGAAGGCGCTCTGCTCTTGGGGCGAGACACGCGACGAATAAACCCGCGACGAATCCGGCGCGGGTTTTGTCATGCTGCGAATAGACTGATCAGGTTTCCGTCCGGGTCGATGACGATAGCGTAACGTTGTCCCCAAAACGCATCCCATGGTTCGCGGTGTGAGGCATAGCCGTGCCCAACGATCGCTTCATAGCGCGCATCCAACTCATCCCGACTGTCGCACAAGAAGGCGAGTTCGACCCGGTGTCCCGTCGCCGGCTTCCATTCCCCATACACCGACTCCGCCACTTCGACCGTGTCGAAGGCGAGCCGGACACCGCCGTCATCGACCTCGACGTGCGCTTCCTCATCCATCGCTTCCGGGATCGACAGGCCGAGCAAACGGTAAAAGTCGAGCGCCCGTTTCATGTCTTCGACGACAATTCCAATCATGTCTAACTTGATTCCCATGTGGTCACCTCATTTCCAAAATTGGTCGTACTATAATGAGTGTAGCACTCCATCCTATTCTTGAATCGAGGCAAATCAAATGACCCATCAATTCGCTGTCCTGACCCAACTACAGGCGGAAACGATCGCCTATACGTGGCATTACGAAGGCGAGTATGCGTTTTATGACATGGAGGCCGATCAGGACGATTTGGCCGAATTTTTAGACGTCGAACAGCGCGGACAGTTGGTGTTCGCCATCACGTCCAACGGTGAACTCGTCGGGTTCGTGAGCGTCGTGCAAACGGATGCTGAAACGGTCGATATTGGCCTCGGCATGAAACCCGATTTGACCGGGAACGGGAGCGGACGAACGTTCGTCACATCGATTCTCGACTTCGTCAAAGCGACGTACTCGCCTCGTCGTATCACTTTGTCCGTCGCCGCCTTCAACGTGCGGGCGATCCGTGTCTATGAGACGTGCGGTTTCAAACAGACCGGTTCGTTTCAACAATCGACGAACGGGAGCACGTTCACCTTTATCCAGATGGAACGTCAAGAAAGTCCTCAGAACCAACCGTTCTGAGGACTTTTCCTATGTGAGCTGTTTCTTTTGGATGTATGACAAGCCGAGCGCCGCAATCAAAATCGCGCCTTTGACGATGTCTTGTGCGTAATACGGCACGTCCCACATCGTCAGTCCGTTCAATAAAATGCCAATCAAGATGGCACCGATCAACGTGCCGACGACGTTCGGTCGTCCGGTACCGAAGACGGCGTAGCCAATATAGGCGGCCGCGACGGCGTCCATCAACAGCGGTGCACCGGCCGATACTTGTCCCGTACCGATGCGTGACGCCAAAATGATGCCGCCGATGGCTGCGAACAAGCCGCTCAACACGTAGGCGTACAACTTGATGCGCGTGACGGCGATGCCGGAACGGCGGGCCGCCTCGACGTTCGAGCCGACGTAATAAAACTCGCGACCCGTCTTCGAATACGTCAAAAACAGATGGGCCCCGGCGAAGAAGAGAATCATCAAGATGGCGACGAACGGGATTGGTCCGATCGACCCTTGGCCGATGAACAGGAACGACGGGATAAAACGTCCTGGCGCCGTCCCTCCCTCAATCGGCATGTTGTCGTAAATCGAGAACCCTCTCGTGTACGTCAACTGGACCCCATTGATGACGTACATGATGGCGAGCGTCGCGAGCAAGTCCGGTAAGCGGAACTTGATCGTCACGAGCGCGTTCAACAACCCGACGAGCACACCGAGTGCAAGTGGGACGAGCAAGGCGACGAGCAGTTCTTGACTATGTAACACGAGACTCGACGCCGCCCCAATCGTTGCGAGGCTCGCCGTCGATCCGACCGATAAGTCGAATCCGCCGACGATGAGCGAGAACGTCACCCCGAGGGCGAGCAGCGAGACGATTGATACGGACTTGATGATGTCGCTGAAGTTCGCATACGTCAAAAACTGGTCGTTCGTCACACCGAAGACGGCGATGAGTGCGAGAATCGCGAACAATGTCCCGTATTGACCGATGCCGTTGAAACGTTTCGTGCGTTGCTTGATGACGAGTTGGGCCATGTTAGACGCCTCCTTTCTGTTGCCAACGGCCGCGGTCGAGCCAAAGCGTCCGGTTGGCGATCAATTCTAATTCATTCGGTTCACTCGAGGTGAAGATGACCGTCTTCCCGTCTTTGGCAAGACGGGTGACGAGTTCATAAATATCGCGTTTCGCCGTCACGTCGACGCCTTTCGTCGGTTCGTCGAGCAAATAAACATCGCGGTCCTCGAGGAGCCACTTGCTGAGGACGATTTTTTGTTGATTCCCCCCGCTCAGCTCCCGGACCGGTTGCCCGACCTGGTCGTATTTCACTCGCAGCGAGGCCAAGACGCGCGTGACCGCGTTCGCCTTCCCTTCAATCGCGAGGACGTTCCGTTCAATCGAATCGTCAAGGAAAAGTCCCTGTTTTCGGCGTTCTTCCGGTACGAGGGCGAATCCGGATCGGACCGCCTGATGCGGTTCGCGAATGTTGAGCGGTTTCCCGTCCAATGTGATGCGTTGCTTGACACCGGAGAGACCGAACAGCGCCTCGATCAACTCCGTCTTCCCGCTCCCGGTGACGCCGCCGATCCCGACGACTTCGCCTTTATATGCGGTGAGTGACAACTCGGTCCCGAATGTCGGGAGTGTGAGCTCCGCCCGGATTCGTTCGTCCGTTCCCGGTGTCGCCTTTGCCACTGCGGTCGTCATACCGGCCCCACTGAGATAGGCGTGGATGTCCTCGTCAGACAACGGCTGAAACGGACCTTCGTAGGCGATGCGACCATCTCGGAGGAATGTCGAAGTCGTGGTGACGCGTGACAATTCGTCCGAACGGTGGGTGATGAGAAGAATACCGACGCCTTCCTCTGCGAGCGACTGCAATAGCGCGAGTAGTGACGCCGCATCATCCGTCGACAAGGCGGCCGTCGGTTCGTCGAGCAAGAGGTAGGTCGCATCACTCGCGAGCGCCCGGGCAATCAAGATACGTTGTTTGACACTGAGCGGGAAACGGCCGACCGGTTCGGTCACGTCAATCTCTAGTCCGACGCGTTCCAAGTAGGTGATTGCTCGCCGTTTTAGTTCGCGAGGACGAATCCGTTCGATCGTCTGCCACGGGACGACGTTCTCATAGACAGGTAAATCAAGATAAAGGGCGTCATCGACTTCTTGTGACACCGTGATGACCCCAAGGCGAATCGCCTCGGCCGGTGTGAGTGTGATTGCCGCTTCGTCGAGCTCGACCGTCCCGGACGTCGGGATGATGGCGCCACTCAACAGCTTCACGAGCGTGCTCTTTCCGGCCCCGTTCAACCCGAGCAAACCGTGCACCTCACCACGTCGAAGGGTGAAGGTGACATCGTCGAGTACCGTGACGTCACCGTAGCGTTTCGTGACGCGTTCAAGCCGTAACATCAGTCCGTCCCTTTCATTCAGTCCGACCAGGCCGCGTCGGATGCGCCCCAGTTCGGGACGTATTGGCCGAGGTCGTCCATCGTCACTTTCTCGTCCGGCAAGACGTCACGGTCGACGAGGTACGGGTCGACCGAATGAATCGACGGCGTCTCTTCACCGGCTAATTTTTGATACGCGTAACGAACTTGGATCCGTCCAATTTCAGCCGGATCGGTCGCCGCCGTCACTTTCCACGGGCTGCCGTCCTCTTGCATGAGCTGAAGGTCTTCATCACTCAAATCGATTCCATAGACGGCGATTTCATCACGTCCCGCTTGTTTGATGGCACGGCTCGCCCCTTTGGCGAACTCATCCCACATGGCGAACACGGCATCGATTTCGCCTTCCGGATACTTCTTCAAAATCGCTTCCATCTGGCTCTGTGTGTCGAGCGCCGTATTGTTCGTCGCCGAACCGAACTTGGCGACTTCCGTGATGCCCGGGTAACGTTTCAAGAACGCATCATAAATCGTGTGGCGTCGTTCCATCGGTGTGAAGCCACCGACCCAAATCGTGACGATGTTTCCTTCACCGTCCAAATCTTCGGCGAGTGCCTTGAGCGAACGCCAAGCGAGCGAATAGTCGTCTTGGTCGATGACCGTCACCCCTTCGTTCGTCAAATCGTTGTCGAACGCGACGACTTTAATCCCTTTGTCGAGTGCGCGTTGGACCGGTTCTTTCAGCGCATCGGCGCGGCCATGGTCAATCAAGATGACATCGACCCCTTGTGTTGTCGCCGTATCGACGTAGCTCGCCATCTTCGACAGATCGTTGTCGGCGTTGTACACTTTCACGTTGCCGCCGAACGATTCGACTTGTTCCGTCACCCCATCGATATACTGTGACGAGAACGTCCCAATCGACATCTGCATAATGAGGGCGACATCGATGTCTTTCGGCAACGTCCCGTTCGAAGCTGAGACAGGTTTCGTCTCCGGCGTCTTCTCGGCCGGCTTCGATGTGGCCGCTTGCTCGTTTGTGCAACCGACGAGCGCCAAGACGAATGTGAATAATAAAATCAAGATTTTTTTAGACATGGATCGTTCCTCCTACATGTTGTGTGATGGCGGCCTCTGTCGGCTCGAACACACCCGCCTCGGTGATGAGTCCAGTGATGAGGTCTGGCGTGGTGACGTCGAACGCCGGATTGAAGACGGTGATGCCGACAGGTGCCGTCGGTTGA
The DNA here is from genome assembly GCF_004337025.1 of Exiguobacterium sp. SL-10. NCBI lineage: Bacteria > Bacillati > Bacillota > Bacilli > Caryophanales > Exiguobacterium > Exiguobacterium sp. SL-10. The sequence goes on from NZ_SJUP01000005.1 coordinate 55,647, forward strand.
CCGCCGATGTGGGTGACTTCTAACGGGTTCCGCTCCTCGATTTCAATCGTATCGTCTGCCGTCAAATCGAACGTCGAATGCGGCGCCGCGACGTAGAACGGAATGCCGTAATGCTTGGCGAGAACGGCGAGCTGCAACGTTCCAATCTTATTGGCGACGTGACCCGTCCGTGTGATCCGGTCAGCTCCGACGATGATGGCGTCGACTCGTTTTGACTGAATCGTCCAAGCCGCCATATTGTCGGTGATGAGCGTCACGTCGATATCAGCACGATCGAGCTCCCAGACCGTGAGGCGTGCCCCTTGAAGGAGCGGTCGTGTCTCACAGGCGAAGACGTTGAAGGATACACCGCGTTCTTTCCCGACATAAAATGGCGCGAGCGCCGTGCCGTAACGCGATGTCGCGATTGCACCGGCGTTACAGATCGTCAACACGTTCCCCCCGGCCGGCAACACCGTCAGTGCATGCTCGCCAATGGCCCGATACGTGTCAACGTCCCGGTCGTACAACGCGATGGCGCGTCGTTTGATTTCCTCGGCGATCGCTTCAAAGTCGTCCCCGACGTTCAAGTCGAGGAGCGACTCGATCACATTTTGAAGATTGACCGCCGTCGGACGTGTCGCGACCAACCGACGGCCGACGAGGTCGAGGCGACGCGTGAAGTCCGGGTCGTCGACTAACCGACCCGCCTCTTTGGCGAGGACGAACGCCCCGAAGTAAGCGATGGCCGGGGCACCTCGGACTTGGAGCGTCTCGATGGCATGTTCGGCCTGTTCGAGCGTCTCGATCGTGACGTAGCGTTCTTCATGCGGTAATAACGTCTGATCCAATACGATGAGTTCGTCCGTTTGCGAATTAAAGCGGATGTTTTGTACCGTCATACGCGCACCCCCGACAAAAGCGTCACTAAGTCGTCAATCGATTCGACGTTATGGCGTTCTTTAATGAGCGCTGTCCCGAGGGCGAGCGCGTCACGTTTTCGTTCAAGACGCGTCGCTTCCGGCAACGTCTCGAGATCGGCGACGCCGGCGAGCCCGATGGCACGACGAATGAGCTCGCAACCGGCGTAGCCGATCGTGTCGCTGAAGATCGTCCGCAACAACTCGTCGACAAAACCAATCGTGTTGAATGGCTCGACGGCGCGCTCAAAGTTGGCCCGGAACGTCTTCTCAAACGTCTCCCACACCGTCAAGACGTCCGTGAAACGCTCGAAGCGCTTAAGTGGGTCATGGAATGTCGATAGCGTCAAATGAGCGACGATTTGCCCGATATCGAAACCGAACGGTCCGTAAAACGCGAACTCCGGATCGATAATCTTCGTCTCTTGTTGGGTCGCAAAGATGCTACCCGTATGTAAGTCTCCATGCAGGAGTGCCTCATGTTTTGTGACAAAGCCGACTTTCAGTTTCGTCACCTCGACTTTGAGCGCCTGGTCTTCCCAAAGTCGCTCGACGTCGTCTCGTAGTGCCGCTTCGATATTATTCGACTCCGCGTCTTTGAACGGATCGGTGAAGATGAGTTTCTCGGTGATGTCACACAGTTCCGGGTTATAATAGTCACGTTCAATCCGCTTCTTCGCGATCGGTCCGGCCGCGTAATCCGACGTCGCGAACAGCGTCTCGCCTAAAAATTCACCAACATGGCGGGCCAGTTCAGGATACGTTTTCCCTTCCAAATAGCCTGTCCGAACGATATCAAAATCTGACAGATCCTCTAAAATCGTGTAGGCGAGCGTGCGGTCACTACCAAGCACGATTGGCACGAAACGAGGGACGACGTTGGCGAATTCGCGCAACGCCAACTGCTCAATCCACGCCCGTTCAAGTGTGAGCGGCCAACTTTCACCGACGACTTTCGCATACGGGAGCGCCTGTTTGACGACGAGACTCGTTTCGCCTTGTCGGATGCGGAACACGAGGTTCAAATTGCCGTCCCCGATCTCTTCGCAATGCGTGATGCCTCCGTCTTCGATTAACCCCAACGTTTTCACATGCTCGACGACGGTCTGTTCTGTAAATGGTTGATATGACATGATGTTTTCCCCTTCCTGTACGTTGCCCACAAAAAAAGCCCCTTTCTCCGCGAGAAAGAGGCACAGCCAAATTGGTTGTTCCTCTCATCTGTCAGACATTCGTCTGGTGGATGTAGCACCGTGCCTAGTGGTCGGTTGCTGCGGCGTCATCGGGCCAATTCCCTCTGCCAACTCGCGATAAGAGTGGTTTATTCGATTCGGTGAACTTATGTGATGAATATTACGGACTCGACGTCACGATTGTCAACGTCATTTTCCCGACAAAACTCCGTCTTTTTTTGTGCATATATGGAAACAACTTCCCAAAATATTTTTTTTGGAAAAAAAGGAATTGACGACATGGCGATTCTGTGCAAAAATTCAATTAAATTTCACAACTTCAAATCACATTCTTATCAAGAGCAGACGGAGGGACGAGCCCGATGATGTCGCAGCAACCGACCAGAGATGGCACGGTGCTAATTCTTGCAGCGAAAGCTGAGAGATAAGAGTTCATTTTTTATGATGACCTCTTGCCTCGGCATGGGGTCATTTTTTGTTTGCCTGGAAGGAGGAACTTTTTTGAGTATCACTGCTACATATGAAATCAAACGAACGGACGCGGTTGCGGCCGTCGCTGACAAAATCGCCCTCGAGCTGACCGTCGGCACATGGACGGAGCTGCCTCACTTAGAGCAAGAGCAGTTACAGGCGTACCGTGGTGAGGTCGTCTCGACATCTCATACAGACACAACGAGCCGCTTCACGATCCGCTATCCGTTACATAATGTCAGCCCTGACTTCTCATCCATCTTGACGACGACGTTCGGGAAACTGTCCCTCGACGATTCGATTCGGTTAATCGACTTGACGTTGCCCGAGACGCTCGCTCCCGATTTCAAGGGCGCTAAATTCGGTGTCGACGGGATTCGCGAGTTACTCGGTGTCCATGATCGTCCGCTCGTCATGAGCATCTTCAAAGGCGTCATCGGGCGAGATCTCGCGTTTCTCGAGCAGCAACTCCGCGTTCAATTCGCCGGTGGGATTGATATCGTCAAAGACGACGAGATTTTATACGACAACCCGCTCACCCCGTCGCTCGAACGGGCCCGGATTGGAGCGGACGTCATTCAAGCCCACTTCGAGACGACCGGGAAGCGTGTCCTCTACGCCATCACGTTGAGCGGCCCGGTGTTCGGTCTGCGTGACCAGGCGCGTCGACTCATCGAGGCGGGTGCGACAGCACTCCTGTTCAACGTCTATACGTACGGTCTCGACACATTGCGCGAACTCGCGAACGACCCAGACATCCGCGTGCCGATTTTGGCGCATCCGGCCTTTGCCGGCGCCTTGACCGGTTCAATCCGTCATTCGCTCTTGCTCGGTAAACTCCCTCGCCTCGCCGGTGCCGATTTGACGCTCTTCCCGTCTCCGTACGGCTCGCTCGCGACACCGCGTGACGAGGCGTTCGCGATTCGTGACAAGAGCGCCGAACCGCATTGGTCGAAACCGATTTTACCGGTCCCGTCAGCCGGGATTCATCCGGGACTCGTCAAAGACATCATCCGTGATTTCGGAACGAATGTCGTCATCAACGCCGGCGGTGGCATTCACGGTCACCCGGACGGTGCAGCCGCCGGGGCTCGCGCTTTCCGGCAAGCAATCGACCACGTCCTCGGTCAAACTGAGGGACAGTCGGACGAACTCGATACCGCGTTGAAGGCATGGGCACAACGATGACGGTCCATATTCTCTGCGACTTCGACGGGACGATCACAGCGGAAGACAATATCATTGCCTTAATGAAGGCGTTCGCCCCGCCCGATTGGGTCGAGTTGAAAGATGCGGTCCTTGAGCAGCGGATGTCGATTCGCTCCGGGGTCGGGCAAATGTTCGCATTGCTCCCGAGTACGGACGCCGAGACGTATCGCGACTATTTGTTGAATCGTATCACCGTGCGTCAAGGATTTCCGGACTTACTCGCACAAGTGGAAGCACACGGCTGGAAGTTTGACGTCGTCAGCGGCGGGATGGACTTTTTCGTCCATCCGATCTTAGACGGTCACGTCGACCCAGAACACATTTACTGTAACGTTGCCGACTTCTCCGCTGAGACGGTCACCGTCGCTTGGCCGCACGCTTGCGACGAGCACTGTACGAACGATTGCGGCTGCTGCAAACCGACGATTGCCCGTCGCATCGTCAATCCCGCTGACCGCTTGATCGTGATTGGTGACTCGGTGACCGACTTCGAGGTCGCGAAGCGTGCCGACTTTGTCTACGCCCGGGGCCAACTCATCACACTCTGTGAGGCAGAAGGGATCGCTTACGCCCCGTTCGAGACGTTTGACGACATCACTCATCATCTGCAGGAGGTGGCCGTATGAGCATCACGACACGTTGGCTCGAACTTGCCGACATTAAAGACGAACTCGCCGCCCGCGACTGGTTCCCCGGAACGAGTGGGAATTTGGCGATTCGTGTCAGTGACGATCCGCTCGAATTTCTCGTCACGGCGAGCGGACGAGATAAACGGAAACGAACACCGGACGACTTCGTTCATGTCGATGCGGCCGGACGTTTGATTGGAGAACAGAACGGTCGGCCATCCGCTGAGACGCTGCTCCACGTCGAGGTGTTCAATCGCACCGAGGCGGCCTGTTCGCTCCATGTCCATACGATTGACAATAACGTCATCTCCGAGCTCCATGCCGCTACCGGCGAAGTCGTCTTCACCGGTCAAGAAATCATCAAGGCGCTTGACTTCTGGGACGAGGACGCGGTCGTCCGCGTCCCAATCATTGAGAACCACGCTGATATCCCGACGCTCGCGGCCGCATTTGCGCCGCATGTCAATACAAGCGCCGGCGCTGTCCTGATTCGCAATCATGGCATCACGGTATGGGGCAAGACCCCGGCCGCGGCCAAACGCTATTTAGAAGCTTACGAATTTTTGTTCAGCTATACATTAAAACTACGCGCCCTAGGCGTCCATTCATAAGGAGGAACCAACCATGGCAACTGTCTATTTCCAACAAACCGAAGAGCGTTACGTCGATCAAACTGAAGTGAGTGCCTTTTTAGAGTCCCGCGGGATTTTGTACGAGCAGTGGGATATCACAAAGCTCCCAGAAAACCTGCAAGAGAACTACCAGTTGACGGACGAGGACAAACAAGCCATCTTGTCGACGTTCCGCGATGAGATTCGCGACGTATCGGAGCGCCGCGGCTACGAGACGGCCGACGTCATTTCATTGTCGGATGCGACGCCGAACTTGGACGAACTGCTCGTCAACTTCCAAAAAGAGCACCATCACACGGATGACGAGGTCCGCTTCATCGTCAGCGGTCATGGTATCTTCGCTATCGACGACGCCGAGCGCGGTTACTTCAACATCGAGCTCAATCCGGGTGACCTCATCTCGGTACCGGTGAACACGCGCCACTACTTCACGCTCCAAGATGACCGCAAAGTCGTCGCCGTCCGGATTTTCGTGACGACGGAAGGATGGGTGCCGATTTACGAGAAACAAGACGTTACGGCATAAAAATAGGTCTCTCGCAGAAATCAATTGTCCAATGTGCAAAGGATGCTTTTAAAAACTTACACTGCTCCAAAGAGATGATTCCTTTACAGGGGTCATCTTTTCATTTTCATTGATAACCATGAAGATTATAGTAGCCGATGGTCTTTCGGATTTAACGTACATATTTGTGCTTAACTGATTTATCTCCTTTGACGTAACTATCTTTTTCGACATCCCAAATTCACTTCCGATATGAGTTAGTACCGTGTACAGTTCACTTCGATTTCAGGTCTTTTTCTTTCCGAAATTCTAAAAAAAAGAAAAGAACCAAGAAGAAAAGATAAAAAACGTCTAAATTCACAATTCTTTTAGTGAATTTAGACGTTTTTAAGAAACAAATTCTCACAAAAAACACTTTTCTACAACGGCATCCATTTCGAAAAATTGATATACAGCTTCAATTTTAGTTTCTCCGAAGCCTTTCTTACCTAAAACGAGTCGGACAGCCTTTTTAATTGCGTTCTTTTGACCTAAACCGAGATTTCTTTGATGTTTGTACGATGTATATACCAACTTAGTAAGTTGCGCTAGACCCCCAAAAGACTTTGCGACGGTTTTAACCTTTAAGATTTTAGCCCAAGGTATGAAATTCAAACCTATTGCTTTTGTAACTGCCCATACACATGCCCCCGAAACCGCCATAGCTCTTACTGATGGTGTCTCTTTTTGAACTGGCATAAATTTAACGAACTCACCGTCGGCGATAAAAATACCCTTCAATTCAGCATTGTGTTCATTAAGCCACTCTACTGAACGTGCAGGACCCTGTTCTGCAATCTCCATAGGTATTTCATCTAATAGTTTTACAAGCGGATCATTTTCATCTGATAGCATTTTTAGAATCTCAGACTGCTGATCTACAGGTTCAGTTGTTTCTGCTCGTGATGCGTGCGGTGAAATACCTAAAACAAGCATCGCAAAAACAATTGTTGAAACGAGTGTTTTTTTGAAAAACATGTTCACTGCTCCCCTTGTTTTTAATTTTCATGCATGTTTAAAATAATATAAGAAAACAAAAAAAGGAAGTGTTCTTATGGGGAAAAATGCTATAAAATACTTTTTTTCGGTAATTTTGTTGCTAATTGTGGTTGTCAACTTTCTCAACGGCAGGATAATTAACAATCCACAAATCATCTTAGTAACTAATATCTCGTTAGTGTTAGCCGCTTTATTTTTTATTGGCTTAAGATTTTCGAAAAGAACCAACAAATAAAAAAACGGGTGCCGATTTACGAAAAACAAGACGTAACTGTCTAACCAAAAAATCCTGTCTCACGCTTATGCGCGAGACAGGATTTTTTTAATGTTTGACCGCTGTCGGTTTTGACGAGAACCAGCCCCATAAAGCAATCCCAACCATGACCGACCAGAAGAATAACGTCCAACCTAGCGAGTGGACAAAACCGTCTGGAAGACCCATGAACGCGAACGGTGTGCCGGCAATCAACTCTTTAAAGCCTGGATGCTCAAGAACGAGTACCGTCAACTTCACACCGACCCAACCGACGATGATAAAGGCGGCTGTCTCAAGTGTCGGACGTTGATGCAACAACTTGACGAAAACGCGAGCGGCGAAACGCATCAAGATGACCCCGATGAGTCCACCTGTCAAGACGACGAAGAACTGACCTGAGTCAATTCCACCGATCTCACCGAGACCGAGTGGCGGCAAGCTGACCGCGAGCGCGACCGCTGCGAGAATCGAATCGACCGCGAAGGCGATATCGGCGAACTCGACTTTCGCGACCGTCCACCAGAACTCTTTCTTCGTGACCGGCTTCTCCGTGATGGCCGTCTCTTCTTTCGCCTCAGCGGCGAGATCTTGTTTCGGATCCATCTTACGGGCCTTATAGGTCATATACAGGTGCCGTGCACTCATTCCGATCAAGTAAAGCGCACCGAGCGCCTGGACTTGCCAGACGTTAATCAAGAACGAGATCAAGAACAATGCGATGAAGCGGAAAACGAACGCTCCGAGTAATCCGTAAAAGAGTGCCTTCTTCTGCTCTGTCCGCGGCAAATGCTTGACCATGACGGCCAAGACGAGTGCGTTGTCTGCAGAAAGCAGCCCTTCAAGACCGACGAGTACGACGATGATCCAGGCGTACTGCAGGATTAACTGCCAATCCATTAAAACATCCCCTTTTGTTTGTGTTCCTTCATATTTAATAGTGATCTATTTTTTAAGTTCACAGGAACATTCTATTCCCGTACGTAAATTAAATCAATCTTCTTTTCTTCAATATCTGAAGTTTTTTTTCGCAAAACAGGTTCACAGCATGTTCGCGAAGCAAAATGATACCCAGTTTGCATCCATTTCGTGATAAAATCCTAACAAGAACGAGTGGCGGTCATTAGCCCTCTTAAAAAGGAGAATCCGATTATGTCTACAAGCCATGTCGCTTTACCTACTAAAGCAGAACGACATAAACTATTCGGCTCGGTCCCGCCGGTCAAAGGCACGAAACCGACAGAAAAAGATAAAATGGTAGATCTTCAAAATACACCGAAGAACTTCTTGTTCGCACTCGACAGTGTCGGGATCTCGAACGTCAAACATCCCGTCAACATCGAAACACCGGACGGGATCCAAGCGACGGTCGCTACGTTTGAATTGACGACATCACTCGTCCAAGATCGTAAAGGCATTAACATGTCGCGTCTAACGGAGCAGCTCGACGCATATCATACGCAAGGCTGGACATTATCGAACGAGTCGCTCATCGAGTTCGCTCAAGAACTTGCCGAGCGCATGGAACAAACGGAAGGTCAATTGACGGTCCGCTACCCATGGTTCTTCAGCCGGAAAGCACCAGCCACAGGTCTAAGCGGTCTTATGAACGCTGACGTCATGCACAACGTGACGTACAACCTCGAGACGGGGATGGCGAGCGTGACAGTCGGTCTCATCATCAACGTGACGACACTGTGCCCATGTTCAAAAGAAATCAGCGAGTACAGCGCCCATAACCAACGCGGCTACATCACAATCGAAGCAGGTCTAGACGAGACAGCACTTGACGGCTTTGACTGGAGACTTGCACTGCTCGATGCGGCTGAGTCGAACGCGTCGGCACCACTTCACCCGGTCTTGAAACGTCCGGATGAGAAACGTGCGACGGAAATCGCATACGAGAACCCGCGTTTCGTCGAAGATATGGTCCGCTTGATCGCGGCTGACTTATACGAGATGAAACAAGTCGTCAACTTCTTCGTCGAATGTCGCAACGAAGAATCGATTCACCAGCACGACGCGATTGCGTCAATTACGTTCGATAAGCGCGATAACTAAAAAACGAGTGAGGCCCAACCCGGGCTTCACTCGTTTTTCTATAGACTTTGAACGAGTCGAATCGTCAACAACATGACGATGACGATGATCCAGATCACCCAGACGAGTCGCCACTTGTCGCCATCGACTCGTTTGACGAACGTATAGACGGTCAAATAGAGCACAATCAACAGCGGTACGACGACCCATGGATTGTCGAGCATCACGCCTCGATATCGCCGTCCCACGCGAGCATGCCGCCCTCGACGTTGACGACCTTGTGGCCTTCCGACTCCAAATAGTCACCCGCCGTCTGACTGCGGCCGCCTGAACGGCAGATAATATAATAAACGTTGTCTTTCGCGAGTTTGTCTGCCACCGCCGGGAATTCGGATAGTGGATAGAGCGGCACATGCGGAATGTGGCCCGCGTCGTACTCGTCTTGTTCGCGCACGTCGATGATATGGAGCGATTCGCCGTTCTCAAGTTTCTCACGTAATTCGGTTGCATGGATACTTTGCATGGTGGTTCCCCCTTAAAAGTGTTGTCCCCTACTAGTTTACCTCAGTTTCGTGTCAAACAAACGCCAATTGACCGTCGTATCATCGTCACAATGACCATAAAAAAAGCATCCTCCGCTCAGGAAGGATGCTTGCGACTTACGCTTCGTTGCGCTCGTCAATCGCTTGCGCTGCTGTGATGAGCGTCAATTTATAGACGTCCTCTTCGTTACAGCCACGCGACAAGTCGTTGACCGGCTTGTTGAGCCCTTGCAAGATTGGTCCGATTGCTTCGAATCCACCGAAACGTTGAACCATCTTGTAGCCGATGTTTCCGGCTTCGAGGCTTGGGAAGACGAAGACGTTCGCATTCCCGGCCACTTCAGAGCCTGGTGCTTTCTTCGCCGCTACACTCGGTACGAACGCCGCGTCGAATTGAAGTTCGCCGTCGATTGGAAGGTTGGGTGCCTTCTCTTTGGCGAGACGGGTCGCTTCGATGACTTTTTCTGTCTCAGGTGACTTCGCTGAACCTTTTGTCGAGAAGCTGAGGAGCGCGACTTGCGGCTCGATGCCGAACGTCTTCGCTGTCAACGCTGACAAATAGGCGTTCTCGGCGAGGTCAGCCGCGTCCGGTGCGATGTTGATCGCGCAGTCTGAGAAGACGTACTGCTCGTCGTCGCGTACCATGATGAAGACGCCTGACGTCTTTTTGATGCCTGTTTGCATCTTGATGATTTGAAGGGCCGGACGAACCGTGTCGGCTGTCGCGTGCATCGCGCCTGAGACGAGACCTTCCGCTTTCCCTGTGTGGACGAGCATCGTACCGAAGTAGTTCACGTCTGACGACAACAATTCACGTGCCTGTTCCGGTGTCGCTTTGCCTTTACGGCGCTCGACGAACGATTCGACGAGTGTATCGATGTCTTCGTACGTCGCTGGGTCGTATTGCGTCAAACCTGAGATGTCAAAGCCGTGCTTCGTTGCGACCGCTTCGAGTTCAGCTTTTGGTCCGATGACGATCGGTTCGACCATACCGTCATTCTTTAAACGAATAGCTGCGCCGAGGACGCGCTCGTCAACGCCTTCTGGGAAGACGATGGTCGGGCGAATCGGGCTGACTTTTTGTTTCAACGTGTCAAATAGTTTCATAGTGAATGAACTCCTTTTCGATTAGAAGAAATCGGATTTTTTCTCTCTCGGACGCTCTCGTCCATATGCGAGTTTTATTATACACAGTACGTTTTTTAAAATAAACTATTCTGCCCATTTCGTCATAAATCGCTTGAAATCAATCATTATATGGATAGAACAGTTTACAGTTTTCGACTGATACAGGCTATTGTGAAGCCGTTTTCATAAAACTCGCTCTTTACCTCTTTACCCGCCTTGAAGTGTGACTAGCCTCACAACGGCGTCAAATTTGCCAGGCGGTCAATCGTGTATGGTAAAATAGTCAGCGAAGCCTAGTCTCGAAAGGAGTTTTTTTAATGTCAGAACGTCCAACACCAGCACCGACAACCGATACGCAACACGCAGCCGCCACGTTAGACGGTTGGTATACGCTCCATGATTTCCGTTCTATCGATTGGACTCGCTTAAAAACAGTCGATCCAATCGCCCGTCAAGAGATGATTGACGAGTTCGTCGCCTTCCTCGGCTCGCTTGAAGATGTCGAGACACGCGGTGAAGGGAGTCACGCTTTCTACTCGATCCTTGGCCAAAAGGCAGACGTCGTCTTGATGGTCCTTCGTCCGACGTTCAAAGAACTCGAGCAAGTCGAGCTCGCCCTTCGGAAGACAACATTATACGATTACATGATTCCGAGTTACTCCTATGTCTCGGTCATCGAACTCGGCATGTATCGCGGTTCAGGGGACGGTGACCCGTACGAGAATCCACACATCCGGGCCCGCCTCTATCCGACACTCCCGAAAGCAGCCCACATTTGCTTCTACCCGATGAGCAAGGCTCGTCGCGATGGGGACAACTGGTACTCGTTGTCGATGGATGAGCGTAAAGAGCTCATGTATCGACACAGCATGATCGGCCGCAGCTATGCCGGTAAAATCCAACAGTTCATCGGCGGCTCGACCGGTTTCGACGGTTGGGAATGGGGCGTCACGTTGTTCGCAGAAGACTCGCTCCAATTCAAAAAGATCGTCTATGAGATGCGCTTTGACGAAGTCAGTGCCAAATATGGCGAGTTCGGCGATTTTTATGTCGGAAACATCCTTCCTAAAGAAGAACTTGCCACATTCCTCGGGTAAACGAGGTTTACGCGTTCATGCCCTCGGGAATCATTGTTGTAGAAGCAACATTACAATGATCAATGAGGTGAACAACGATGCGCGTGTTCAAGGAATCAGATCGAGACACGGCGAAACGTTTAGATTCGTTCATCGAACGAATGGCACCGACGGCAGAACTAGTCCAACTTCGATTTGAACAACAATTACAACATACACAGCGAAAGGGTCAGGCAAAAGCCTGACCCTTCTTTTTTTGCGTTTATTTCGAAGTGACCGCTAAGGCGTCACCAAGGAATGTCGCGAGCTCGAGCATGCCATACTGTCCTGCTTTCGCTTCGGCGTCTGAATTATAGTTCGTGTTCGTATTGACGTCATACGCGTAGACGTTGCCACCCTCGTCTTCGATGATTTCAATTCCGGCAACCGCAATCTCATTCTTTTGGAGGAACGTCTCCAACTGTTTGATAATCGGGTCATTGAAGCCATCGATGATTTCGAACTTCGCTGGCGGTGTCTCGCCGACCGGGCAAAACTGGTCTTCAATCGAGCAAGCGTCGGCCGGGCAGAGTTCGAAGCCGTCTGACGTATCGACGCGCACCGCGTAAACGAACTTGCCACCGATGAACTCACAGCGTGTGATGAACGGTTTCGGCGCCTCGATATATTGTTGGATGAGCGTAATCCCGTCAATCGACTCCTCGAACGTCGGTCCGTTCACGTATGCCTTCAATGCATCAACGGAATGAAATAACTGAACCCCGAGCCCTTTGCCGGCCCGGTTGTGCTTCGTGATGAATGGCGTCAGTCCGAGCTTCTCGGCCGCCTCGATAATTTGGGCTTTCCCGACAGCTGCAATCGTCTTCGGTACCGGAATTCCCTCTTGGCGGAGCGCCGTATACTGATTGACTTTGCTCACTTCGAGCCGAATCGCGCGTGTGCCGTTGAAGACGGTCCGGCCGTTCGCCTCGAGCCAAGCGAGCACCCCTTCCGTCAACTCCGGCGCGTATCGATGTCCCCGCGTATGCGACGAAGCGCTCATCCGGTTATAAAAGACGCCTTCCGGCGGTTCAGCCGCGATGTCGATGATGCCTTGATCGAGATGCCACAGTTCATAAGGCAGTGACAATTCCTCGAGTCGTCGGACGAGATGGTCCGTCCACTCATTGTTTTCATGGAGCACGTGAATTTTAGCCATGTGAATCCCCCTTTTGATTTCCCCTACTTTACCACATCCATATCCGATTATTCCAATGTACATAATTAACGATGCGTTGATTCTTAATTCATAACCATTTCATGGTATAATGAACTTAATAATACATGCGAATAGTTACGTGAAGAAGGAAGTGATGTGTTTGACCGCACCGATTTTGAGTACTGATATTTTGATTCTGTTATTTGGTCTGCTCCTTGTCGCCGGGGTGTTGGCCACACGCGTATCGACTCGTTTTGGCTTGCCTGCCTTGATTTTATTTATGGGGATCGGCATGTTGATGGGTAGCGATATCACCGGTTTGATTTTCTTCGATGACACCAATCTCGCCCAAATGATCGGGGTCGCCGCACTCGTCGTCATTTTGTTCGAAGGTGGCTTGCAGACGAAATGGTCGTCGATCCGAAGCGTCCTCGCCCCGTCCGCTTCACTCGCCACCATCGGCGTCTTGTTGACGACCGGGCTCGTCGCCGTGGCCGTTCGTTTCGTATTTGGTTTCGACTGGATTGAATCTTTCCTGTTCGGCGCGATTATCGGTTCAACCGATGCAGCTGCCGTCTTTGCCGCTTTCAAAGGAAAGAATATCTCGCCTAAAGTTGGCGCGACACTCGAAGCCGAGTCCGGCACGAATGACCCGATGGCGATGTTTTTGACGATTCTCGCCCTCGATTTCATGTTGAAGCCCGACACGACGATTTGGGACGGTCTTTGGATGTTCGTCCTACAAATCATCGTCGGAGCGTTCGTCGGTTACATGCTCGGCAACTTATCCCGTCTCATGCTCAACCACTTGCGACTCGAATCGAGTGGCCTGCACGCCGTCCTGATGATTTCGATGGCTTTTATGACGTATGGTGTCGCCGCCTACTTTGCAGGCAGCGGCCTACTCGCCGTCTACCTCGCCGCGATGATCGTCGGGAATGCGCATACAGCCCATGAAGTAACGATTGTTCAATTTTCCGAGGCACTCGCCTGGATCATGCAAATCATCATGTTCGTCATCCTCGGCCTTCTCGTCTTCCCGAGACAGTTGCTTGACCCTGACCTCATTTGGAAAGGCTTGTTGATTTCGTTCATCTTGATGTTTATTGCCCGGCCAATCGCCGTTTATTTATCAACGATCACCATGGAATTCACGAACAAGGAGAAGTTGTTCATCTCTTGGGCCGGACTGAAAGGTGCCGTCCCAATCGTCCTCGCCACGTTCCCACTCATCGCTGGAATCGATAACAGTCAGATTATCTTCAATGCCGTCTTCTTTGTCGTCGTAACAAGCGCCTTGATTCAAGGGACGACACTGACGCCACTCGCGGCGAAGCTCGATTTGCTCGGACCTGATAAAATCCGCTCGCCGTATACGATCGCACTCGTGTCGAGCAAACAGTCACAACATCAGCTCGTTCCATACGTGGCGACCGAGGAATCTTCGATGATTGGAAAGACGCTCGCCGATATCACGTTGCCACCGAACACGGTCGTGAATGCGATCGTCCGTCAAGACTATCTCATCCCGCCGACGGGACAGACGAAAATCGAGCCGGGCGACTTATTATACGTCCTCGCCTCGACGTATCGTCACGATCAGCTCGACCGAAAATTCGGTGAAGATGGTTTGGAACGCGTCGAATTATGATTATCGTTTCTCGGAAGAATGAATAAGGGATCGTGCCGAGGCACGATCCCTTATTTTTTTACGCTGACCGTCCGCGCCGATGCAATCAACGCGGCCACGTCCTGTTCACGTCCGGCGTGGAGCGCCTCGACGATGAAGCTGCCGACGACGACACCGTCACAGGCCATCCCGAGTGTGCTGACTTGATCGGCGCGATGGACACCGAAACCGGCGAGCACCGGTACCGGTGACCGTTCCGTCAATGAACGTAAGTGGTCGAGCAACTCATCAGGGAATACATCCGTCTTTCCGGTCGTCCCTTTGAGCGTCACCGCATAGACGAATCCTTCCGCCTGATTTAAAATCGTGTCGATGCGGGTCTGACTACTCGTTAACGTGACGAGAGGTACGACCGCGACCCCGTGACGATTGATGCCCGCAAATAAATCAAGACTCTCTTCGAACGGCAAATCGGGAATGATGACGCCGCTGACCCCAGACGCTGCCGCTCGTTCGAAGAAGCGCTCGACCCCGAATCGGAACACCGGATTTAAGTACGTCATGAGGACAATCGGCACTGAAAAACGACCCGTTCCTTCTATTAAACAGTCCAACACGTCCGTCAACGTCACACCTTGTTCGAGGGCACGCATTCCGGCCGCTTCGATGATGGGACCGTCTGCCACCGGATCAGAGAACGGGATGCCAAGCTCAATCGCCGTCGCCCCCATCGCTTCCAACCGCTCGATCGTCGGAACCAAGCTGTCGAGACCTCCGTCCCCAGCCATGATGTATGGGACGAACGCCGTCCCTTCGCTGCGCTGTCGAATCGCTTCATCTAATCTCATTATTGTGTCACCCTTTCTCGAATCGTATGAACATCCTTGTCACCGCGTCCAGACAGACAGATGACGAGCACATCGTCCTCATCCATCGTTGCCGCGAGTGTCTCCGCATAAGCGAGTGCGTGGGACGACTCGAGGGCCGGGATAATTCCTTCTTGGCGGCTAAGCGTCATGCAGGCCGCGAGGGCGTCCTCGTCCGTGACCGCCGCATAGCGGACCCGTTCGATATCTTTCAAGAAGCTGTGCTCCGGTCCGACGCCCGGATAATCGAGTCCGGCTGAGATGGAGTGTGCTTCTTGAATTTGGCCAGCCGCGTCCTGCAAGACGTACATGAGCGACCCGTGGAGCACCCCGACCTCACCTTTCGTGAGCGTCGCCGCATGCTTGTCCGTATCGACACCACTACCTGCCGCCTCGACACCATATAAAGCGACCGTTTCGTCATTCAAGAATGGATAGAACATGCCCATCGCGTTGCTCCCACCGCCGACACAGGCGACGACCGCGTCTGGCAGACGCCCTGTCTTCTCGAGGACTTGGCGGCGCGTCTCTGTCCCGATGACGCTTTGGAAATCGCGGACCATCGTCGGGAACGGGTGCGGTCCAAGCACCGACCCCATCACGTAATGTGTGTCATCGACGTGTTTGACCCAGTAACGGAGCGCCTCGTTGACGGCATCTTTTAACGTTCGACTTCCCGACTTAACGGGAACAACGGTCGCACCGAGTAACTCCATTCGAAACACGTTCAATTCTTGACGTTCGACGTCGACCTCACCCATGAAAATCGTACATTCGAGATTGAGGAGCGCACATACCGTCGCCGTAGCGACCCCGTGTTGTCCGGCCCCTGTTTCGGCGACGACTTTTCGTTTGCCCATTCGTTTGGCGAGGAGCGCCTGCCCGATTGTGTTGTTGATTTTATGAGCACCGGTATGGTTCAAATCTTCTCGTTTTAAATAGACGTTCGTCCCGAGGCGACGGCTCATGTTCTCCGCATAATAGAGTGGTGTTTCTCGCCCTACATACTCGCTGAGGAGATCGTTGAAGCGTTCCTGGAACTCAGGATCTTGTTTCGCTTCCTCGTACGCCACTTCGAGCTCTTCGACTGCTTGCATGAGCGTCTCCGGGATATATTTTCCACCGTATGGGCCAAACTTTCCGTTCACTGGTTGTGTATACATGATGTTTCCTCCTTGGCGCGTCGGATGAACGCGCGAATCTTATCGTGATCTTTTTTTCCGTTCGTCTCTACACCGCTCGAGACATCGACGCCGTCCGGTCGCATGGCGCGAATCGCCGCACCGACATTGTCGACGTTCAATCCACCGGCGAGCCAAAACGTCTGCTCCGGCCGTTCGAGCGTCTCCCAATCGAGCGTCTTTCCACTGCCTGGTGTCGGGGCATCGAGTAAAATGATATCTGCCTCTGACCCATGATCGGCCTCGATGAGCGGAAGTCCGAACTGTCGGAACGATTCAAGCGGCCGCGTCCGACGGTGCAGTTGAATGTCAGTCAATCTACAGGCGATAGTAGCCTCGACTTCGTTCACTGTCGGGTCGAGAAACACGCCGACGACGCGGACATCTTCTGGGATTAACCCCCGAAGCCGCTTCGCCGTCGTGATATCGATTTGACGTGGACTGTTCGCGAAGACGAACCCGATGGCATCTGCTCCCGCTTCTACCGCTGCGACGACACTTGCTTCGGTCGTCAATCCACATATTTTAACGAACATGACGTCAACTCCTCGATCAAGGATGTCGGGTCGTCCTGCCGCATGAGCGCCTCCCCGACGAGAATCGCCCGGGCACCGGCCGTCCGTAAACGGTAGGCCGCCTCGCCTGTGCTGACACCGCTCTCGCTGACGAACGCGACATCTGGATACTTTGCCATCAAGTCGACCGACGTATCGAGCGAGACCTCGAACGTCTTCAAATTACGATTATTGATGCCAATTAACACATCGCCGAGTTCGAGTGCCGTCATTAGCTCAGTCTCATCGTGCACTTCGACGAGAACGTCGAGACCGATAGATCGGGCATACGTCTTCAAGGCGTGGAGCCGGCTCGGATGAAGCGCCGCGACGATTAACAGTGCCGCACTTGCCCCGGCCGCTTTGGCCCGGTCAAGCTGTCGTTCGTCGATGATAAAATCTTTACAGAGGACCGGGATGTCGACAGCGGCCGCGACATCACGCAAGTCGTCGAACGAACCGTTGAAATAGGTCGCATCCGTCAAGACAGAAATCATCGTCGCTCCCGCCCGTTCATACGTGCGGGCTCGGCTCACAACGTCCACTTCCTCTCGAATCATGCCTTTTGACGGGGAAGATCGCTTGATTTCCGCGATGACATGAAATCCTTCACTCATTAGTCGAGGTAAGGAAATCGGTTCCGTCTTCTCGAACTCCACTTCCCCCATTTGATTGACCTCTTCGATTTTCGTTCCGATGATTTTCGTCAAGTAACTCATGCGCCAACCTCCGTTCGTTGTAATTGTTTGAGTACGCGGATCGCGTGCCCTTCATCGATGCTTGCCGTTGCTACGGCGACGCCTTCGCGAAGCGTCTGGACCGACCCGTACGTACAGAGGGCGAGTGCGGCATTCAATAAGACGACATCTCGCGCCGGTCCTGGCTCCCCGCTCAAGACGGCAAGGAGCGTCTCGGCATTTTCAGCCGGTGTCCCGCCTTGCAAGGCCGAGAGCGGAGCTCGCATCAATCCGACGTCGCGCGGGTCGACCGTGTAACGGGCCACTTTGTCGCCGTTGAAGAACAAGACGTCGTTTCTTCCAGCTAGACTCGCTTCATCCAGCCCGCCTGCCCCATGGACGACCATGCCGCGCTCGACGCCGAGATGACGCATCGCCGTCGCCATCTTCTCGATGAGCGATGGATGGTACACGCCAATCAATTGGCGCTTCGGCTTGAGCGGGTTCGTCAACGGACCGATTTGATTGAAGATGGTCGCCGTCGCCAGTCGTTTCCGGACCGGCATGACGTGCTTCATGACCGGATGGATGTGTTGGGCGAACAAGAAACTCAAGTTCGTCCGCTCGAGGTCGGCGAGCATCGCCTCATGACTTTGGACGATCGGGATATTCAATGACTCGAGGACGTCGGCACTGCCTGATCGGCTCGACACGCTGCGATTCCCATGTTTGGCGACCGGGATATCGAGCCCCGCCAAGACGAATGCGACCGTCGAACTGATATTGAACGTGTTCGCCCCGTCGCCGCCCGTGCCACATACATCGAGCACGGGGAGCATCGTCTCGGGGAACGTCGCCGCCTCACGGATATAGTCTGCGAGGCCAGCCATCTCTTCTGCCGTCTCGCCACGTGCTTTCATGGCGAGTAACACCTCGGCGATTTGCGCTTCGTCAGCTTGGAACAGCTCGGCCGCTGCCTGTTTCATCTCGGTCGTCGTCAATGGGTTCGTCAATAGTCGTGTTAACATGTCCGTTCCTCCTCAAGCATTTTGGGTATAAAAAAACTCCATACGACGTCTGTCGTATGGAGGACGGTATGGACCGCGGTGCCACCTCTCGTTGGATCAATCGATCCCACTTTCCGATGCTATCACATCGTATCCCGATAACGGAGGAAGCCGTCATGGCCTACTTGCTTCAGCCATGCTCTCATGAGCCCATTCACGTAAATGTCTCGACCAGGATCCCACCACCCCCGGCTCTCTTGACGAGACTTATTCACGCTACTCTTCTCAATCACTGATTTACTATGCATTGAAACGAAAAAGGGTTACCCGCCCGACTCATAGCTTGCGCTATGAGAAGGACGAGTAACCCCGTGGTGCCACCTTCGTTGGTTCCGTAGAACCCACTTCACGGACAATCATCCGCTTTCCCCTGGTAACGGTGGGTAACCCGCTAAAGCCTACTAATAGTTTCGGTTTAGAGCTCGGAAGTCCATTCGCGACGCCCCGCATACTGATTCACACCAACCATCAGCTCTCTGTCATACGGGAATTGTCGTTACTTCTCTTCGTCGACGCCTTTATTCGTTTCAGTTAAGTTAACTCGTACTATACAGGGCGAGCAACTACCTGTCAAACAAAAGTGTGCAAAAAAACTTTGCTTCTATAGGTGCCACCAAAACGATGCCGCTTTTTACGATTTGGCGAGTTGACACTCGTTTTTTTTGTCTGCTATAGTCGTCCCCAACAACACTTCACTCAACTAAAGGAGAATTGAATTTGGAAACTAGCAAATTAAAACGTGAACTGTCCACGCGGCAGTTGACGATGATTTCGCTCGGTAGCGCCATCGGGACGGGCCTCTTCCTCGGAAGCGGGCTCGCCATCCAAACGGCAGGACCGAGTGTGCTCGTCAGTTACGCCATCGGGGCGTTCATCGTCCTTTTACTCATGGGCTGTCTCGCCGAGATGACCGTCGCCCATCCGACCTCGGGCTCGTTCGGCACGATCGCCGAGCGATACGTCCATCCACTCGCCGGCTTTTTAGTCCGCTACTCGTACTGGGTTGCCAACGTCCTCGCCATCGGCGTCGAAGTGAGCGCCATTGCCATCTATATGCGTTATTGGTTCCCTGATGTGAACGGATTCGTCTGGGTCGCCTTGTTCGGCGGCTTGCTTATTTACATCAACGCCCGGCACGTTCATACGTTCGGAACGACCGAATACTGGTTATCATTCATCAAAGTGACCGCCATCATTCTCTTCATCGTCCTCGGGGCGGCCACACTTTTCGGTCAACCCGGTTCACCCATCGAATCCATCACGACCGGTGATGAAGGCTTTTTCGCTTTCGGTTTTTACGGGATGTGGGTGACAATTTTCATCTCACTCTTTAGTTTCCTCGGGACCGAACTCGTCGCTGTGACGGCTGGCGAAGCAAAAGACCCGGACCGCGCCGTCCCGAAAGCGTTGCGCGCGACCGTATTCCGTTTGACGTTCTTTTATCTCGTCACGATTGGCATCATGCTCATGCTCATCCCGTGGCAGCAGGCCGGGATCGATCAAAGCCCGTTCGTTCTCGTTATGCAACAATTCGACGTGCCTGGCGCAGCCGGCATTTTGAACTTTGTCATCTTGATCGCCGCCTTATCGGCGATGAACGCCCAGCTCTATGCGTCGACGCGGATGATGTATTCCCTCGCCGAAGCTGGAGACGCCCCACGAATCTTTAAGAAAGTCAGCGGCAGCGGGATTCCAATGCCCGCCTTGCTCGTCTCGACAGGCGGTATCATACTCGCGGCATTGCTGCAAGTATTCATGGAAACATCGTATCCATTCCTGATGGGGATCTCGATGTTCGGAGCCATCTTCACATGGTTCATGGTATTCGTCTCACATTTGTTCTTCCGAAAAAAATGGACAGGACGGAAATTACCTGTCCGCATGATCGGTTACCCGTTCTTGCCGTTACTCGGTGCTGTGCTGTTGCTCAGCCTGATGATCACGACATGGTTCACCGACTTCAACATTTTGCTCAAGTTCGGGATCCCATGGTTGGTCGGATTGACCATCATCTATCTCGTCCGTGAGCGGTTCCGCAAATCAAACAATCAATCAGACGATATCGAACAAGCCAAC
The DNA here is from genome assembly GCF_004337025.1 of Exiguobacterium sp. SL-10. Lineage (NCBI taxonomy): Bacteria > Bacillati > Bacillota > Bacilli > Caryophanales > Exiguobacterium > Exiguobacterium sp. SL-10. The sequence goes on from NZ_SJUP01000005.1 coordinate 76,511, forward strand.
TAAAATGAGCGCCTACCGGTTCAAGGTAGGCGCTCATTTTTTGATTTATGGGCATATAAAAACGAGCACCTATCACGATGGACGGGTGCTCGTAGAAAATCAGAAGAACTGACGTGGGTTGACTGTGCTGCCTGCGCTCGATGACGAGTACGAGTAGCTGCCTTTGTGGATCTCGAAGTGAAGGTGCGGGCCTGAAGAGTTACCCGTGTTCCCGAGTCCACCGATGTTCGATCCTTGTGTCACACGTTGTCCGGCGCTAACTGAGACTGAGTTCAAGTGAGCATAGACCGTTGTCCAGACTTGTCCGTTGATGACGTGGGCAATCATGACGTGATTCCCGTAAGCACCACCCCAGCCGGCACGGATGACCGTTCCCGTCGCCGAAGCACGGATTGGCGTTCCAACAGGTCCGGCGATATCGACACCGTTATGGAACGTGTAGCCGAATTGACCGCTTGCCGGTCCGAAACCTTGCGTATAACGTCCTGCCGCCGGTTGAATGAACATCGCGCCCGATGGTGCTGGTGCCGATGTCGTCGGTGCAGTCGGTGCTGGCTTCGGTTTTGGAGCAGGCGCTGGTGCCGGTTTCGGCGCAGCCGGTTTTGGTGCTGGTGTACTATTTTGTGTCGTCTGGTTTGAAGATGCAGATGACTGGGTACTATTATTATTGTTCTGCTGTTTTTGAGCTGCTGCTCGTTCTGCCTCAGCTTTTGCCGCTGCCGCTCTTGCTTCTTCTGCTTGACGTGCAGCTGCCGCTGCTTGAGCCGCTTCCGCTTGACGAGCTTCTTCAGCTTTCCGTGCTGCTTCTTGACGAGCCGCCTCTTCAGCGCGACGACGTGCTTCTTCTTCCTCGCGACGCTGCGCTTCAATCTCAGCCGCAATCGCTTCTTCTTGTGCGATTAATGTCGCTTCGATTTCTTGAAGGTCGAAGATTTGCGATTCGAATTTGATATTTTTGTCCTCGAGCTCTTTGATGCGGGCTTCGCGCTCTTTCATCTTCTTCTCGAGTTGAGCTTGGCGCACTTCAAGCGCCTTTTGTTGTGTTAAAAGCGAAGCACGCTCTTCTTTCAATGACGCTTGCGCTTCTTGTAACGATTGACGCGTCGCTTCGTAGTCTTCAAACAATTCTTGGTCGCTCCGTTGAATCGTTCCGGCCGTGATCATACGCGTGATCAAATCCGAGAAGTTTTTCGAACCGAAGATAAACTCCGCCCAGTTGATTGAGCCGCCGCCGTTCGTTTGCATCGTGGCCATGCGCTCTTTCATCATCGCTTCTTGGGCTTTCATCTTTTTCTCATAGCCTTTAATGTCGGCTTCAAGGTCTTCAATCTTCAACTCGGTCCGCTTGATTTCTTGGCGTTTTGCCGCAACATCGTTGATGATGTCTTGAAGTTGGGCGTCCATCTTGTTGACTTCCGTTTGGACTTTCGAGATTTCGTCTTTGTTTTGCTTAATTTTTGAAGACGTGTTCGATTGGTTCTGTTTGACGTTATTTCGTTGCTCTTGCACTTTTTTCTGCTGTTCTTGTTTCTCCTTGATTGACGTCGAGGCATCAGCCACCGAGTGCGTCCCAAGAAGAAGCGCGCTCAGCGTAAGTGTCGAGACGGTACGTTTCCAATTGATCAATGGGGACATCCTTTCTAAGTTGACGAGGTTAGGGGTTACGTTCTATTTAAGGTCAGTCGTTTCGTTATGTAACAAAAACGATTAATTTTTTAGTTTCAACACGACTTATTATATCGAAGTGTCGAATGTTTTCCTGTTAAAGTTATATTTCACTTTTGTTACGAACAAAGGGATGGGAAGCCCTTATGGCTCCTCATCCCTTTCTGTTTCAATATGTTTTCACTTTTCTTTTCTCGAAACACGTTTGTAACAATAGTTGAAAATAGGAAATCGTTTACCTTATATCTAAATAACATCATCCAGTCCTTTTTCTAAATCTAACCATTCCCAAAAAACGTAAAAAAGGGCCTGGTTGGTCTCTCGCTCAAAGCGAAGAGGCCAACCGGGCCAATTGTTCGTTGTCGTGTGAAGACGAGGGGTCTCACCCTTCACATGTTATACGATGACTGTTAACCACACGTTAACGTTTGATTACATTTTGAGAGCGCCAATGATGACAAACACCCAGGCCGCGATAAACAAGACGCCACCAATCGGCGTGACCGCCCCAAGCTTCGTGATTCCAGTCAATGCCATCACGTATAGGCTGCCTGAGAAAAAGAGAATGCCAGCAAACATGAGCCAGCCTGCCGTGTTGAACTGACTGATACTCACTTTCGTCAAGATACTCGCTAAGGCGATGATGCCGATGGCGTGAATCATATGATAGAGCACGCCGGTCTGCCAGTTGGCGAGCATGTTCGGTGCCAGACGCTCTTTCAAGGCGTGGGCCCCGAAAGCACCTAGCGCGACGCCGAGCGCCATTAAGGCAGCGCCGATGATGAGTAAAAGTTTCATACCTAGTTTCCCCCTTATCGCACTTTGCGTGCAGGTAAATTCCACTTCCGATAGTAGGATATCACTCGAAGCGCCGCGACGACAACGAGTAAGGCGTAGACAGGCAGTCCTCCTTCAAGCCGGAAATAATACGTGACGACCGCGATGATAATCGCCCACATCGCGTACACTTCAGACTGGAGGACGAGCGGCTTGCGGCCGGCCAACAAATCACGGACGACCCCACCGCCGACACCCGTCAAGACGGCAGCCGCAATCGCCGCCGATAGCGGTAAATCCAGCTTGATGGCGACTTGTGCGCCTTGAAACGCGAAAGCGACGAGCCCAATCGCATCGACGATGACGCCCCAGCGTTCCCAATGGGGCAAGACGACGCTCGGCAGCAGGAAGATGAGCAACGCGACAAGAAAACAAAGGATGAAGAGATCGTTTTGTTGCCAAATCAAACTGACGGGGTTCCCGAGCAAGACGTTTCGAATCGCCCCGCCACCGAAAGCTGTCGTGAAAGCGAGTAGCCACACCCCAAAAATATCATATTTCTCGTCCATCGCGATGATGGCACCGCTCGCCGCGAACGCGATTGTTCCGACGACGTTGAGTAATTCCCACTCCATAAACATCCCTTGCCCTTTCTTGAAAGCATTCTGTGGTAAAGTTAAGATACAAAAAATCAGATCAGTCGAGCGACTGCTTGTAAAGGATGTCGGTACTTTTATGAAACGAATCGCCTTGTTCCGCATATGGATTATCGTCACGATGTTCGCCCGATTCATCATTAAAATTTATGCATTCTCCCGCAAACAGCAGCAAGGTCTCGCGTCGACCGAAGAGTATGAGGCGCTCATGTTGAACCTTGCCCGCGAGTATAAGCGGAACGCGCTCCGACTCGAAGGGCTGTTGATCAAGCTCGGGCAGTTTTTATCAATCCGGGCCGATTTGTTACCTCCGTCCGTATTGAATGAGTTATCCGAGCTCGTCGACCGTGTCCCGACATCGGGCTGGGACAAGTCTCGCGCTATCCTGGAAGCAGAATGGGGCGTCCCGTACACCCAAGTCGTGAAAGACGTCGGCATCGACGCCGTCGCCTCTGCTTCGATCGGTGAAGTCTACGGCGCCACACTCCTTGAGAACGGGAAGCGTGTCGCCTTGAAAATCCAACGTCCGGATATCGAAAAAATCATTCGGACCGACTTCAAAGCGATGCGAGTCGTCACGACGATGCTCAAGCGAACCTCGCTAGCAAAATCGACCGACTTAGATAGCTTATATCGCCAAATGATTTTTGTCATCGGGGATGAATTAAATTTCCAGACTGAATTGAAGAACGCCCATTATTTCAAAGCGAAATATGCCGACAATCCCGACGTATACATCCCGGATTATTATGACCATCTGTGCACGAACCGGGTGTTGACGATGGATTGGGTCGAAGCCCGTCGCATCACCGACCTCGCTTTCTTAAAAGAAAATAATATCGACCGCTCCGCACTTGCCGAACGATTGTTCACGATGGCAGCCGAGCAACTGTTGTTCGGCGGACAATTCCATGCTGATCCGCACCCCGGAAACGTCCAAATCCGGGCCGACGGGACGATCATCCTGCTCGACTTTGGAATGGTCGGATCATCGACCGCTCAGGACATGGCGACCATCCGTAAAATCTTGCAGGCGTTCATCTCGCTCGATTACGACGGGGTCGTCGATGGACTTGAGGACTTGCGTTTCCTGTTGCCGACAGCGAACAAGCACAACATTCGGCAAGCACTCGAAAAGGCGGTCACGTTCTATTTGGAGACCGATATCGATACGGTCGATACGAAGCTGATCGAGAAAGTATTACAAGATATTCAACTACTCGTCAAAAACGAGCCGATCCAGTTGCCGGCCGAGTTCGCCTTCTTCGGTCGGGCCGCTTCGACGTTGCTTGGGATTTTACAAATCCTCGACCCGAAAATCGATTTATTCACGCTCGGTAAACCGATTGTGATTCAATGGCTCGAATCAGACGGAACGACGATTCAGAACCGTTACGTCATGACGGCACTCAACTACGGGAAGAAATTACTAAACGTACCGCCGCTGCTCGATAACTACTTAAAAGAGCCGACCCGGAAGCGCCTATCCGAGCAGGCGATGTTCCAACGCGACCTCGAGTCAAAGGAACTGCTCCACCGCCAGACGTTCAACTCCGGTATCATCATCCTCGGTCTCCTCGTCGGCCTGTTCGGTTATATCCGACCTGACGAATGGCTGTTTTGGTCAGGTGGCGTCGTCGCCGTTGTCGCCTATTTCAATTCAAGACGCCTCGGTCGAAAGATTCGTCATTTGGCCCGCCAAGATTTCCGTGTCTGATTCCGTCACTCTCTCGAGTGGCGGTTTTTTTCTGGAGCCACGTCCCGATATAGACGGCGACTTGCTGCAAATCCCGTTCAGTCGTCCATCCCATCGTTGAGACTTGGAGACAATTCGCATGCCGCAAATAGGTGCTCTCATACTGGACTTGATAGCCATGGAACGCCAATTGATGCCCTAGCTCAATCGAGGAAAGGTTTTCGGGTAACGTGAGTGAAAAAATGCCTGGTGCTTGGTCATCCCCGAGTTCAATCGGTACACCTCGGCGCAACAATTCACGTACGAACACATCGAGTTTTGATTGATGCGTCGCAATCTCCGCCTCTGTCAGTTCGCTCAACGCGACGTCCATCGCTTGAATGAGCGGGACCGATTGGGTGAAGGCGATCGGGTCATAGCCCGCCAAGTCCAAATAACGCGGAATTGACGGGTTCGGGACAGCTCGTTCGCGCATGGCGACAAACGCCAATCCAGGGGCATTGCGGAGCGCTTTGCCCGAGACGAACGTCACCAGATGCGCAAACGAATAGTCGGTCACTTTCGTCCCGACCGCACTGATCGCATCAATCGCAATCTTCGTGCGATACGTTCGTGCATACTGACGCAAGTGGTCCAAATCGACTAGCTTGCCTGTCGACGTCTCGCAATGTACCGTCCACATCCAATCGGGTGCATGCTGTCCGATTCGCTTTAAGTCGAGACGACGCCCGGACGAAAGTGGGATGACATCAAATTCAAGTCCAGCCCGGGTCGCATGGTCAATCAGCCGTCTTCCAAACTCCCCGGTGTCGATGATTACGCCGCGTCCAGTCAATTGTGCGGCTACGGCATCGTTCGCAATCGTTCCGCTCCCGAGCAATGTGTAGACATGGGGCAACTTAACGAGTTCACTCAGCCTCGACTGGACCGAATGGAGCAGACGACTGGCAGCGGCCGACCGATGCGATACCGGCTGGACAGCAAGTGCGGAGCGCACGTGACTCGACAGTTCGACCGGCCCGGCGAGGAGTAGTTTCGGACGCAACGTTCGCGCTGTCTCGGATTGCATGAATCCAGAGCGGGTCAGCTTCATCGGTACATATAACGCCTCCATCGTCCCGATTGGTTTTGCGAACGGGACAAATCCGAAGCGCCGATACAGCTTCTGTTCGCGTACGGTGCCGCTGATGACAATCCCTTCCACGCCTCGGTCTGTCGCCTCCATGAGCATCGCTCGCATGAGTCCGGCAAACGTTCGCGTATTCCGATAGGCGGGCGTCACGGCCAGTAGCCGCACTTCAATCCACTCTCCCGGCGGCAGCGCCACGCCTTTTTGTTCAAGTGAGAACGGGTGCTCGTCACGGATCGCACACATGGCGACGAGTTGCCCGTCCGCCAACCCAATCCAATATGTATTCGTATCATGGAAGCGATCGACAAGTCGTCGCTCCACGTTCGGATGATGTTGCGGGATTTCTTCGACAAACGTCTCATAGTTCAATCGATGAATCGCTTCCGCATCCCCCGGCGTCGCTCTTCGAAATTCAAGCACGTTGTTTCCCCCTTATATGATGGTACACGATCAAAATCACAGTCAAACTAGCCACACTGACATCTGTTGCGTCCCCCCAGGCCGCGAGCGGCAGGAGTGCGAGCATGAAGAGCCCCGTCTCGCGCGAGTTACCAGTCAATTTGATGAGAAGCAGCAACAGCAGAAGTCCCACGATAAACCATAACGGGCTGTACGCTAATATTATTCCAGAAAATACGGCGTACCCCTTCCCCCCGGAGCGAATATGCCACATCGGATAAATGTGGCCGAGCGTCAAGGCGAGCCCGGTCTCAAAAAAGTATGGACCACTGATCGACAACACGAGAACCGTCTTCAGGACGTCGAATCCGTAAACGAACAAGAAGGCTTGCTTCCCGCCGATTCGCAACGCATTGCGGGCACCCGTGTTTCTCGACCCACTCGTTGCTAAATGTTGACCACTGCACCTGCCGTATAAGCGCCCGCCAAGGATACTACCGACGACATACCCCAAGATGATGACCCACATGACGACACCTCCCCTTTGTAAAATTGTGTATGTTTTTTGAAATCGGGTACTTTTAAAATGTGACCTAGACGAAAGGGGAAATCAAGATGCGAGTGGAAAACAATTTCATCAATGGAGAATGGATTGATACATCGGACACGATCGAGGTGCGAAATCCCGCCACCGGAAACATCATGGCCACGGTGACAAAGAGTGACACGGCCGAAGCAAAACAGGCTGTCGATGCCGCCCACGACGCCTTGAAAAATTGGCAACAGAAAACGGCCGAAGAACGAGGCGCCCTGCTGCTCGAATGGAACCGGCTGATTGATGAACATACAGAAGCCATCGCTCGGACGATGGTCGAGGAGCAAGGTAAGCCGCTCCAAGAAGCCATCGGTGAAGTCCGTTATGCGAACGGCTTCATCGAATGGTACGCCGCGGAAGGAAGACGCGTGTACGGCGAGACCATCCCGGCCTCTTCGAACAAAAAACGTATCTTCGCCATTAAACAACCGGTCGGCGTCGTCGCCGCCATCACGCCGTGGAATTTCCCGGCGGCGATGATCACCCGGAAGCTCGCGCCGGCGCTGGCCGCTGGTTGCACCGTCGTCCTGAAACCAGCCTCGGCGACACCATTGACGGCCATCGAACTCGTCAAACTGGCCGAGAAAGCCGGCTTTCCACCCGGTGTCATCAATCTCGTCACCGGCAAAGCGTCTGACATCGTGAATACGTGGCAACACGATCCCCGCGTCCGCAAATTGACGTTCACCGGTTCGACCGAGGTTGGCAAGACGCTCATGCGCGGCGCAGCCGATACGATGAAGAAAATCTCGCTCGAGCTGGGTGGTCACGCCCCGCTCATCGTCACGGCGCAGGCAGACCTCGATAAAGCCGTCCCTCAAGCCGTCGCCACGAAATTCCGTAACGGCGGACAGACGTGCGTCTGCGCCAACCGAATTTATGTCGAGCAATCGATCGTCGATGCGTTCTCTGAAAAATTCATCGAGGCCGTCGCGGCGCTCGAAGTCGGGAATGGACTTGATGAAGGGACGGATATCGGTCCGCTCATCGACGAGGCCGCGGTCGAGAAAGTGATGAAGCACCTGGAAGACGCTCAAATTCGGGGTGGGGAAATCACGGGTGGCGAACAGCTCGATGGGTTATTCGTCCGGCCGGCCGTCGTCCGCTATGCGAATGAGGATATGCTGTGCATGAACGAGGAGACGTTCGGTCCTGTCGCCCCGATTGCGTCGTTCGATACGCTCGAGGAAGTGATTGAGCGGGCGAATGCGACCCCGTTCGGTCTTGCCGCCTATGTGTTCACGCAAGACATCAACGAGGCTCTCTATTTGGCTGAATCACTCGAATATGGAATCGTCGGTGTCAATGACGGACTTCCGTCAACACCGCAAGCCCCGTTCGGTGGATGGAAGCAGAGCGGCCTCGGCCGCGAAGGCGGTCACCATGGCATTGAAGAATTTTTAGAAGTGAAATACATTTCGCTCGGACTCTAAAAAAAACCGGTTGAACGTCGCGCGTTCAACCGGTTTTTTTCATTTTTCGACCAAGGCAATCAAATCGTTCGGTGTCGCGATGACATGATCCGCGAGTGCCCACTCGTCTTCGTTCCCAAAGCCAAAACCTGTCAAGACGACCGGGAAGTCGTGCGCGCGTGCCGCTTCGACATCCGATTTCCGGTCTCCAACCATCACGTAATCGTTCTCGCCGTGACGGAGACGATGCGCCGTCAAAATGTCAGCTTTTTTCTCGCCGTTCACGGATTCGAGACATTCTGGAGCCGTCATGAACTGGCGAATGTTTTGAGAGTCGAGCATGAGGTTCAAATAATGGACCCCACAGTTACTCGCGGTCGTCAACGTGTGTCCTTTCGCATGGAGCGCCTCGAGCATCTCGTAAATCCCATCGAACAAGACGTGTTGGCCTTCCATCGCTCGCTCGAGCGTCTCATGACGGAGCTTGCGGATTTGGTGAATCTCCTCGATTGTCGCCTCCGGGATGACGTGTTCCCAAAACGCGTTACCGGCCAATCCGTAACCTGAACGGACCGCGTCCTCACTCGGTTTCGGTAAATGAGGAAGTTGCTCTAACGCCTCGTGGATTGCTTGTGTCATCGGTCCGGTCGTGTCAACGAGCGTCCCATCGATATCAAATAAAATGACTGCCATTGTCTGGTCCCCTCTCTCTTTCCTATGTTCCTACCGTAGCAGAATCCCCTGAAAACCGAAAGTGGAAACGTCACACGGCAAATCTAGCCTCTAAAAGAGATTTTCAGGGTCTAAAAAAAAACGGCTGAACAAATGTTCAACCGAGAACTGTCAGCCACGCCAGAAACTCATGCCGCCTTTGACCGAGTAGACGTCCGTATAGCCCGCGCTTTTCAACATGGCCGCGGCCCGTTGACTTCGCATCCCGCTTTGACAGATGACATAGACCGGACGTTCTTTATCTTTCGGATATTGGGCACTTGCGTTCCCGAATCCCGATAGTGGCACATTTTTCGCCTGCTTGATATGCCCGGCCCGGTATTCTTGGGGCTCACGGACATCCAACAACTGAATGTTCCGTTCTTCAGCAATCTTCCGTTTCAATTCATCGGTCGAAACCGTTTTGACGTTGTTTCGCTTCGTCCACCAAAAATAAATCAATCCAATCACCACTGCGACAAACAAGAAATCAAGCATATGCACGCCTCCGTTACGTATCGTTTAGTTAATCTCATTATACCCCCTTAGGTATATAAGTCAATACGTTCGACTCACACAAAAAAAGCTGCGCCTCAAGGGCACAGCTTAAAAGTCGAGCAATGAATCGGTTTTTGGTTTGTCCTCTTCTTCAAGCGGGATTCCAAGGAATGCCGCCATCTGCCGATCAAGCGGCGGTTTCGACTCGACCGGCTCGGCCATAGGCGCCGTAGTAGGTTGCGTCTTAGCCGGAGCCGAATCAGCGAGCAACAGCTCGCAATAGCCCATCAACTTGGCCAAATGGCGCTTTTGCGTCTCCCCACTCGACTGTTCGATTTGGCTCATCACTTGTTTCATCTGCGTGATGACCTGTTGTTCTGTAATCATACGTCGCACACATCCTTTACCGTTCCATTCTGAGGCAAACGTGGGGCTGACCGCAAGTCCGGTGCTCGTCAGACGTGAGTCTCCGCACGCGTCTTGAGCCAAGATTGGAACGCCTCGAAGTCGAATCGGACCTGATTGGCGTAAAATTGGGACCACCGCGAGATTTGGCGAATGAATAGCGGTCGCGACGCTCCGATGGCTGCCGCAATTCGTTCACTCGCCTCATAATCGAGCACGTTCGCATCCGCATCCGCCCGCGCATGAATTTTGGCCGTGATTTCCGCCTGGACTTTTAACGTCTCGATGAGCGATTCTTCATTCTTGATGTGCTTCGCTTTCACTTTCCGCTTGTAAGGTGACCGTTGCCGCACGTAATACTCGTTCCCGTCCATCGTCAAATAGCCGAGATACGGGTCACGACTATGCACCATGGCACGTTGGGCCGCGATGACGCGGGACCCTTGATGCGACAAGCCATCCTCAAACAACGGATGGGTCGGCAAGAAGAGCGAAGGGACAGCCGATTGAGCCTGCTTCATCTCGAGGATGATATCCTCGTCATGCTCCGCGTCCGCACCTTCAATCAAAATATAATACCGTTCGAGTCCGATCGAAGCCGTCCCGCTCTCCCGTTTAATGGCGATGTCTTTGATTTCGTAATGGTCGGCATGGTGTCGATGCTTCTCCGATAAGGATGCCAAATAATCCGGCCACGCCTGTTTGATATGCTCGGCGGTCTTCGGACTGACCGGGACGAGATCGTCGCTTGTCGCAAAATAACGTTCCTCATCCCTTACTTCCGTCCGCTCCGCCATGAATGCGTCTTTCTTCTTCTCTGCCTTTTTAATCACTTTCTTGATGGCTTTGCACGTGTTCGCTTTCGTGAACTGGACATCTTCGTCCTTCCCATTCGCATAACGCTCAATCGCGAGCGCGTATGTCGCTGCATACGTCTCGATGGCATGCGTCGCGTCAAACCCTGACTCCGCGGCAAACAAATCGACCGAGATCGCCATGCGAAGGACATCAAACAAATAAGACCCGAGATACGCCTCGTCAAAGTCGTTCACATCGTAAATGATTGTTCCGGCGCCGTCCTCAAACACCCCGAAGTTTTCAAAATGCAAATCCCCTTGAATGAACGTCGGATGGGACGCATCGGTGTCAAACGCGAGCGGTACTTTCGCAAAATCGTAATAGAACAAGTGGGAACTCCCTCGGAAAAACGAGAACGGGGTCGCGCTCATCTTGTTGTACTTCTCATCTCTGGCAGCCTCGGATAAATTACGAATCGATTTGTCGTAGTAATCCAAGACGGTCGCGAGCGTCTCACGACGAATCTGTTGTTTGACGGATGTGAACATGCCCTTCTCCCCTTCACGCATCGAATAAGTGCTTATACTCTCCATAACCTGCAGACTCTAATTCTTCTTTTGGAATGAAACGGAGTGCCGCCGAGTTGATGCAGTAGCGTAATCCCCCGAGCTCTTTCGGACCGTCATCGAACAAGTGGCCAAGATGGCTGTCGGCTTCCTTTGAACGAACCTCGGTCCGGACCATATGGTGCGTCGTGTCCATGTTCATATCGATGCGTTTCTCTTCGATCGGGCGCGCAAAGCTCGGCCAACCGCAGTTCGATTGGAACTTGTCACGTGACGTGAAGAGCGGCGTCCCATCGATGACATCAACGTATAACCCTTCCCGCTCCTCATCCCAATACTCGTTCTGGAACGGGGGCTCGGTTCCGTTCTCTTGCGTGACTTTATATTGAATCGGCGTCAGACGATCTTTCAAGTCTTTCTGTAGCTTCTTGTCGCTCCACGCCTCTTTCACGAACTTGGCCCGGCCAGAACCGACGCGGTACATCTCGTAACGGAATGGATTTTTCTTGTAGTAGTCTTGATGGTAATCTTCCGCTTCCCAAAACGTCTTCGCTGGACGAATCTCGACTTCAATCGATCGGTCGAAGCGCCCCGAGTCCTCGATTTCTTGTTTCGACCGTTCAGCCGCCGCACGCTGTTCCTCTGAATGATAGAAGATGGCCGGTCGATACGATTCACCGCGGTCGTTAAACTGTCCGCCGCCATCGGTCGGGTCGATTTGACGCCAATAGATACGCAACAGTTCTTCATACGAGATGACATCCGGATCAAACGTGACCTCAATCGCCTCTAGGTGACCGGTCGTCTCCGAACAAACTTGTTTGTACGTCGGGTTATCGACATGCCCGCCCGTATAACCGGAAATGACACGCTCGACTCCTTCGTATTTATGAAACGGTTTGACCATGCACCAAAAACAGCCTCCCGCAAATGTAGCTTTTGCCATAATAAATCCCTCCTTACTATGTAGTGTACCCAAAAAATCTCGTCGACAACAAAAAACGAGAACCGTGAACGTGTTCTCGTTTAATCTTCCTCGACCCGATTCATATGACGCATCACTAAAAATAAGATGACACCGACGATGGCTGCTCCGAGAACAGTCAACGCCAGGTTGCCTCGAGCCGATAAAGTATAAAAGATGGCTAACCCGATCAAGATGAGCGCAATCGGAATGAAGGCTCTCTTAAAATGATCCCAATACCGCACAGACAGTCCCCCTTTTTTTCTATCATACCAAATTTGTTTGCGCTGAATGAAAAGAAGATGATGTGTCCATTCAAAGGAGGTACCTATTACGTTACGGAAATGAAACGGTTATGAACAAACCGTCCGACATTGATGTGGGACGAATGGCATAAACGGTGCGTACATTGCACGCCGTCACAAGCAGGCAATGCGATGTTAAATATGCTAAACTAAAACTAATTATTTCCATTTCATGTTAGGGGATATGATCATGCTCACAATCATCAACTCTTTTTTTCTGAATCTGTGTATCCTGTTCACGTTATTCACGATTTCGTTTCTCCCGTTCCGCAATCGACCACGGCTCACACCGAAAGCGCCATTGAAAAGTCGAATCCTCCTCGGTATTCAGAGCGGAGTCGTCGCCTTAATTTTACTGGCGAACGCATTGCCGCTCGAAGGAATCTTAATCGACTTGCGCTCCATCCCCATCTCTCTTGCCGTCTTATTCGGTGGTTGGGTGAGTGGGACAGTCGCAGCCATCATCTTTTTGGTCGGCCGATTTTTGATGGTCACCGACGGAGCGTATATCGGCTTTTATTTGGCCGTCATCACAATGATTGGTCTCGTCCTTCCAATCAGCTTATTGCGACTAAAGCTTGATAATACCCGCAACACGTTGCTCATCTTCATGACCATCAGTGTCGTCGTTTTCGGCTCCGCCATCTATTATGCTCTACCAACCGAACTGTTCTATCCTGTTATTCTCGCCTACACCGTTATGGTATACGGAGGTGCCTGTGCCGCCTATCGTTTGCTCCAAGAGTTGCGACGCCATTTCGAGAACGTCCAACACCAGCAACAACTTGCCCGAACGGACGCGTTGACCGGCATCGCCAACCGGCGCCTACTGAACGAGGCGATGGCCAACTTGAACGTCGAAGCGAAAGAGTACGCTTTGATCCTCGTCGACATCGACCATTTCAAACGCGTCAATGACACGTATGGCCATGATGTCGGGGATGACGTATTGCGGGAGCTCGGCATGTTACTCGTCGCCGAAAGTGAAGAGCAGCATCTAGTCGGCCGCTTCGGTGGTGAAGAATTTTTAATCATCATGCCGAACGCCAATCGAGATGAAGTGACCCGTCTTGCCGAATCTATACGAGAAAAAGTCTCGACGTTCCCGTTCGAGACAAGCGCAGGAACACTTCATATCACCGTTTCGCTCGGGGCCTGCCATTCGAATGATATTGAAGTCGATAGCGTATTGAAACACGCCGATGAAGCGTTATATCACGCAAAGGAATCGGGACGAAATCGATTCATCTTGGCGTCATAAAGCGCCTCATGTTCGCAAAAGATTGCGGTTTCCCCCAGTTTTCCCGCTTTACTTTCAACTAGTGAATCGGTACACTAGGCTAGACTTTGATTCGATGATGTTTACAGTTGATCATAGATTTGGACAGACAAAGGGGAAACTCATTTCATGACAGTATTGTTATCACTATTCGGTTTGATGTTTGTGGGATCGTTCATCCTCGACTATCAACGTGGCAAGACGTTCCGGCAGTCGCTCTTCGGGGGAGTTGGCACGATCAAACGGAACTTGTTTATCTTTTTACGCACGTCCCTCTCGATGATGATTTTGATCGGTCCGCTTCTCCTCATTTCCATGTTCGCTTTCTCAGAGCTCGTATCGTTTGAGACGGTCGCGGCGTTCATGATTTCTGTGCTCAGCATCGGTTTCGCGGAGCGCATCATCGGGATGATCGTCGCACCGCTCGTCCGGACGTTCTGGCATCAACGTGGCAAATTGATGCCGCTCTATCTCGATGCCGGGCTCTATATCTTCTTGCTGTCGATTCTCATCCTCGAGTTCTTGATGAATATTCCAGGAGTTGAACTCGGCGCATCAGCCATCGCTGTATTTTATGCGTTCGCGCTCTTCTATACGCGTTACTTGTTCAGCTTGCTCCGCTTCACGCTTCGAAAAGGCGTACCGTCAAGCTGACGACCAACCACAACCCGAACCGGTTGTGGTTTTTTTCTACAATTTACTAATTGACAATGAGAATCGTTATCACTTATACTCTAGTTGTAGCTCCCAAAGCTTGACGTAAACGTTCCCCAAACCATTACGTCACGTGGATTCCCCTCCACGACACTCTTTTTGAAAGCAATGCGACAACCCCCATTTGTTGCACCCAAATTTGCCATCCAAAAAACGAGCGGCTCTCCGACGGAGCCGCTCGTTTTTTCATGCGAAGATATCTTGTTCGATTTGTTTCAACCCATAAAATACACCGCGTGCCTGCATCAGTTCATCATACGATCCGGTCTCGACGATGCGTCCGCCTTCCATGACGATGATGTGATCGAAACGTTCGAGTCCGGTCAGACGGTGACTGACCATGACGAGCGTCGCTTCATCGGCTTGACGGAAAATTTCTTCGAACACGTCGGCCTCGGTCCGCGCATCGAGCGCCGATGTCGCTTCGTCAAGAATCCAAAGCAAGCCATTCTTCAACAAGGCGCGAGCGATAGCAAGACGTTGCCGTTCCCCGCCCGACAAGTTCGCCCCTTTCTCAAGGACCGGTTCGTCGAGCGAGAAACCGAGACGAACACTCGCGAGTGCTGCCTCCATCTCGTTGTCCGAGAAGTCCCCGGCGAGCGCCAAGTTTTCTCGCACCGTACCGAAGAAGAAATGGTTCTCTTGCAGCACGACACTCGCATGTCGCCAGACGGACGCTTGCGTGACATCGTCGACGCGATGGCCGCCGAGCCTCACCTCACCCGAATCCGGTCTGACAAAAGCGAGCAACAGTTGCAACAGTGTCGATTTACCAGAACCACTTGGTCCGACGATGACAGTCTTCGAGCCGCTGCGTAATGTCACATCGACGTCGCTCAGCACGTCGCGGAACGTATCCGGGTAGCGATAGCTCACCCGTTCAAACGATACGTCAGGAGCTGTCTCGAGCACCACGTCGGTACGGGACGATTCGGCCACGACGATCGCTTCACTTGGCTCGATCACTTCAAACAGACGATCGGCCGCTTGTTTGCTGTCGGCAAAGTGGCCTGGGAACACCGCCATCGGTGTCGCGTTCTCAAACGCGGTGAGCGACATCATGATGAGCATGGCCAAAAATAGGCCATTCAACTCGCCGTCGACGACGAGATAAGCCCCGATGGCCAAAACGCCCCACGAGACGAGTAATGATGCCGCTACGACGAGCGAGGAGTTGAAGAACTGGTTCGTCACATCTCGTTTCTGGGCCTCAGCGTAACGGTCGCTCTGTTCAAGCAACTCGCCGCGAGTCCGTCCGAGTTGATGATGAAGCAATAAATCGCGATACCCGTACATCATCTCCGTCATCCCGCTTGAGAGGTCGCCCCGCAAAGTACGAAGTTCCCGGTCATGTTTGGCACGCACACGGGCGAAGAAGGCCGGAATCAAGAAACCGGTCACGAAGACACCGAATAAGATCCAGACACTGACCCAGACCGAAAAGTACGTGACGAAGAAAATCGTGCTCAAGAAGACGAGCACCAAAATGATTGGCGGGTAAAAGACCCGTAAAAAATAGTTCTGTAAACTCTCGACATCACCGACAACGCGGGCGAGCAAATCTCCGCTGCGATACTTGGCAAAGATACTCGGCACGAGCGGTTCGAGCTGACGGTAAAACCGGACCCGCAACTCGCTCAAAATCGTGAATGTCGCTCGGTGCGAGGCCAATCGCTCTTGATAACGTGCACTCGCTCGAACCACACCGAACAGCTTAATCAGAACGACAGGTACCATAAGTGCATAGAGCGGCGGAACGAGCCCCGCCCGAGAGACGAGGTAGCCGCTCGCCGCGAACAAGGCGACAGCCGCGATCCCGGCCACGTAACCAAAGAAGATGGAGAGGACGATATCCTTCTTCTCTCGCATCATCCATTTCGTGATCGTCCAAAGGGAATTCATCCTCTCACTCCTTTCTGTAGCGTGAACAAGTCAGCGTATTGCGGAACGCTGAGCAAGTCGTTATGCGTGCCTTGGGCGATGAGACGTCCTTCGTCCATGAACCAAATCGCATCGGCTTGTTTGATTGTATGCAGGCGATGCGCGACCGTGACGAGCGTCGCGTCGCGCGACAACTCATCGATCGAGCGGCGAACGATTTGTTCGGTCACCAAATCAAGACCTGTCGTCGGTTCATCGAACAAAATGATTCCTGGACGTTTTAAGAAGGCACGGGCTAGGGCGAGCCGTTGCCGTTCGCCTCCGGACAAGCCGTAACCCCCTTCACCGAGCTCGGTATGAATACCGTTCGGCAACTGGTCGATGACATCGGTCAATCCGGCCGCTGTCGCCGCTTTGAAGATGCTTGCCTCGTCCGCCGTCTCACCGAGGGCGATATTATCGGCGACGGTACCGGCGAACAAATAAGGGTTTTGCGAGATATAGCCGATTGTGTCATACCATGACGAATCGGTGTACGTCTCGAGTGGATCTCCGTCCACGAGGACACGTCCGCTGTCAGGTTTGACAAGCCCGGACAACACGTTCAAGACGGTCGTCTTGCCGGACCCGCTCGCCCCGACGAGTGCCACGTGAGCACCGGCAGGAATCACACCGCTTAATGGATACAGCGTGAAACGTCCACCTTCATAAGCGAACGATGCTTCGGCAAGCTCGAGTTCGGGCGTCCGACTCATCAACGTCCGGTCGCCCCACCGTAGTCGCTCATCCGGTGCGTCGAGCGCTTCGAAAATACGATCGGCCGCTCCCATGCTGCCTCGTCCAGTATGGAACGCACCACCGAGGTCTTTAATGGCCAAATAGTATTCCGGGGCCAAGACAAGAATCAAAAAGCCGGAGAAGAACGTCAAGTTCTCCCAGACGACCATTTGTAGCGCCACTTCGAGTGCGACGACGCCCGTGCTGAGCATCGAGATGAACTCGAGCATGAGCCCTGACAAGAACGCCGTCTTCAAGACGACCATCGTCGCGTCACGAAAATCGAGACTGCTCTTCTCGATGGCTTCCGCCTCACGTTCAGTCCGACCGTATAGTTTCAACGTCGTCAGTCCTTGCAAGACGTCCAAAAACTTGCCAGAGAACTGATTCATTTTCTCCATCTGTTCTTCCGACTTCTTCTGCGTCGCAATCCCGATGATGATAAAAAAGATTGGAATGAACGGTGCCGTCACCATCATGATGACGCCCGAGATCCAATGTTGACTGAAGACGACAATAAGAATGAGCAATGGGATAATCGACGTTTGAATGACTTGCGGCCAATATTGGCTGAAGTAGGCATCGACCTCATCGACCGCGTCCATGAAGACGCTGACTTTCTTACCCGACTGACCGGATAATGACGTCTCGATCGGATTCGATGTATAACGGTCGAGCAACTGCAACCGCAGTGACCGTTTCGCCTTCTCCGATAGACTTGCTCCGATCCGTCCTGACATATATCCGAACAAGGCGCGGGTGACAAGCGCGAAGATGAGCCAACCGAGCGTCGGGACGATGCTTTCAAACGATGCATTCTTCAAAAAGACTTGATCGACAATGTCGACAATTAAATACGCTTGCGCCAAAATCGATAAGCCAATCATCACTGCCGCGATGACGAGTCCGACGATATGGCGTTTTTCTGCTAAAGCGAGAGCTTGCAGTCGTTTCACTGCGTTCATCCTTTCTATCAATAAGGAAACTTTTCTTTGTGAGGATTCTCACTAATTATAACTGATGCGCTCTTTCAAGGCGAACGCTTCGCTTAGACACATATGCAAAAGACGCCACGTCCGACACGAGGCGCCATCAAGTCGATTGTTCGAAATATTCGGGATGTCCAATCATCAATTCACGCGCGTCGAATTGAAGCACGTCTTCTTTTCGCAAGCGTGATAAGATGTTCGACACCGTCTCTCGCGATGTGCCCGACAAACGTGAGATTTCGATTGTCGTGAACGGACAACGGACACGCACGCCCTCTGCTTCCGGTTCCCCGAGGTCTTCAATCAAGTAATGGATCGTGTTGAGCACCCGGTCGGTCGCACTCGGCGTGATGATGTCCTGCACCCGTCGTTCGTGCAAATCGAGAATCCGATTCATCTGCCCGACGATATGGAGCAGCATCGATGCGTTCCGAGAGACGAGTTGTTCGAATCGGTCCGTCGGCATATAGATGACCTCGATATCGGTCAACGCCTCCGCCGAATGTTGATAGTACGGTTCCGTCAGCAAACCTCGATACGGAAACAGTTGCTTCGGTTTCAAGTAGTCCGTATATTGATGGGTCGCCGTCTCATTGCTACGTTCAATCTTCACGTAACCGCTAATCAAAAAGTAGATACGTTCTCGGGGATCGCCTTCCATAAATAACAGCTGTCCTTTTCGGTACGTCCGACAATAGACATGGGGCAACAGCACCTCGAGCTCACGCGTGGCACATTTGGCGAACACATCGAGTTGTCGCAAATCGTCTACCGTCCATTTTGGTTTCATGTCGAACCCTCCAATCGATCTTCCCTCTCCTTTTAGTATAGTTGGTTTTAACTTGAAAACGCTTACAAAAACCGACGATTTTCTGACAAAAAAAGAGGGGACAAACCCCCTCCCCACAGCAAGTTATTCAATCGAGCATCAATTCCATGATCGCGTCTTGCAAGTCGCGGTCGAGTTCAAGCGCATGCAAGTCGAACAGCCATGCCTCGAGCCGTGTCTTCGCGGCCGCCGTTCGATATAACCGATCTTTTAAATCATAGGACATTTCGGCACGATCCAAGAAACGATACAAACGATTGAGCCGATGGTCGTTCGTCGTCAGTTCGACCGGGAGCGACACTGTCATCTCCTCATCAATTGAACCGACTTCGAGACGAAGTGTCTGTGTCTCCCGACTATACTCGCCGGAACCGGTCACGCCTCGGAGAAGCAACGTGACGGTACGGTCAGACGGCAAGACGGTACGGTCACCCGTGACGTGGATGTGGAGCTTCCGTTCCTCCCAATCGAGCGTGAACGTCGTCTCAGCGTAAGCACCCGCCTCATAGTCACGATCCGTCCCATTGTCTTCATAAAGCGTGAACGTGTTCGATGCCCCTGGGAAGACGAGTATTTCTAATTCACTCGGGTTATCCGTATCGTTACGTCCCGAATAATGCCGCGCCATCGGGATGATGGCCCCAGCTTTCGCGAACACCGCCTGCTCATCGAGTCCCCGGAACACTCGAATCGACTTCTCGCCCGCATAGCGATGACCGGTAAAGAAGTCGAACCAGTCACCTTTCGGCAACCAGACATTCGTGGCCGCGACGTGGAGCTGTTGGTTCATCGGCTCGACGATCGGCGAAACGATGAGCTCACTGCCGAAGTAATATTCGTTCGGCACTTCATACGCCGCGTCCTCGTCCGGATGTTCGTAGTACATCGGTAAGATGAGCGGCAAGGCATCCGCATGGTTTCGCCAATTCATCGTATAAATGTACGGGATCAATTGATGACGCAGTCGCAAGAACGTCTTCATCGATCGCTCCGCCTCGAGACCGAAGCGCCACGGTTCCTTCCCGTTGAACGTGCTCAACGTCGAGTGTAGCCGCATGATCGGACTGAACACACCGAACGCGACCCAGCGTGCGGCAAGCTCGTCGTCTTTCGAGCCTCGGTAATGGCCACCGATATCGTGGCTCCACCAACCGTAACCGATATTGGCTGCCGTCGCCGTGAAATACGGCTGGAATGCGAGCGATGCCCATGAAATCAACGTATCTCCGGAGAATCCGACCGGATAGCGGTGACTACCGGGTCCCGAGTACCGGGAGAAGATGAGCGGTCGATTGCCATCCCGGGCGATATCGGTGGCGTGATAGTGGTTCAGCATCCAGAGCGGGTCGAGTCCTTCCATTTTCGATGTCGACCCTTGTTGCCAGTCGATCCACCAAAAGTCGACACCGTCGTCTTCATGAGGGTGGTGCATCTGTTCGAAGTAGGCTTGTATGAATCGTTTGTCGGAAAAGTCGAACGGGATGCGGTCGCCGTGGGACGGGTCAAGTCCCATCGCCTCGGCCATCGCCGCATATTGATCTTCGAACGCACGCACGCCGTCTGCCGGGTGCAGGTTCAACGTGACGAGTAGTCCTTCTTGTTTAAGCCACGTCAAGAAACCTTTTGGGTCTGGGAACAAATTCTTGTTCCAAGAGTAGCCCGTCCACCCACTCCCATACTCTTCCGGGACGTCGGTGACGTGCCAGTCCATATCGATGACACTGACCGAGAACGGGATGTCCTCTGTCTTAAACCGACGCATGAGTTCTTTATATTCCGTCTCATCATAGCGCCAATAGCGGCTCCACCAATTGCCGAGCGCTTTCCGCGGTAAGAGCGGCGTCGGACCCGTCAGTTGGTAGAAGTCACGGAGTGCGCGCTTATATTCATGTCCATATCCAAAGTAGTACAAGTCATGGATGTGTTTACGACGCGGTTCGACGAAACGGTCTTCCGTCATGATGAACGAATCAGAGTCATCAATGACGGCATATCCTTGTTTCGAGGCGATTCCCTCACCGAGTTCCGTCGCCCCATCGACGTGGTCGAGCGTTCGCGCCGTCCCTTTCAACGTCCGCTCCGGCCCGTTGAACGTATAGCGGCTATAATACGTACTGAAATTCCCTTTCACATCGACATACAACGTGTTCGGTGCGAACGGCCCTTTCGTATAGTACAGATGGACGTGCTCCGTGATGATTTGTAGCTCCGTCTCGTCCTCGATCACGCGAAACGCTGGAACTTCGAACGCCCGGTTAAAGACGACTTGGGTCGGCCGGTCTTCAAACACCCCATCCTCCGCGTATTCCATCCGAATCAACTGGCTCGTCAGCACCGTGAAGCGATAACAGCTCCCTTGGACGATCGCCCGATCATCTGCCTGCGGTTTCATTTGCTTCGTATAGACGTTCTCCTCTTCAAATAGACGCATAAGCTCGAGCGTTGCCGCTCTTCGTCACTTCCTTTCCACATGTGCAAACGTTTACACAAACGATGATAGCAATGTCTGAATCGACATACAACATTCCTTCCCCATGTAGCCGAATCAAAAACGACGAGATGTCGATTCACGAAAAAAAGCCACAGACAAATGCGTCTGCAGCTTTATGTTTTATTGTTGGAGTGTCGCAGCGAGTCGGACACGCGTCCCGACATCGCCCCGCACCGCCGCTAGCGCTTGCTCGAGTGACGTGATGACGGCGACCCGGTCGTGTCCCGACTCTGCGAATTGAAGGGCGGCCCGTACTTTCGGCAGCATACTGCCTGGCGCGAACTGCCCTTCGGCGATATACACCTCGAGCTGTTCTTTCGTCGTCTCCTCGAGCGCTCGCGCCGACGGCGTCCCGAAATCGACGAACACGTGGTCGACGGCCGTCAAAATGAGGAGCATGTCCGCTTCGACGAGTTCCGCAAGCTTCGCGGCAGCGAAGTCTTTATCGATGACCGCCTCGACCCCAATATAACCGTCCGGTGTATCGATGACGGGAATCCCACCGCCACCAGAGGCGACGACGATGTGTTCATGGGCGACGAGGTCACGGATGACTTTATGTTCGAGAATCGCGATCGGATACGGGCTCGGGACGACGCGACGATAGCCGCGACCGGCATCTTCTTTGAAGACATAACCAGTCGTCCGTTCAATTTGTCGAGCCTCTTCCTCATCGTAGAACGGACCGATCGGTTTCGTCGGGTGGCTGAAAGCACTATCGTTCGGGTCGACGACCGACCGTGTGACGATCGGGGCAATCGAACGTTCCAAGCCACGGACTCTTAGCGCCTTGGCAAGGGCGTTTTCGAACCAATACCCGATCATTCCTTGCGTCATCGCACCGCAGACGTCGAGCGGCAAAGCCGGAGTCGCCGGACTGTCTGATGCGGCTTGTTGTAACATCAAGTTCCCGACTTGCGGACCGTTCCCATGGGTGATGATGACGTCGACCCCCTCGGCAATCAAGGCAGCCAGCGATTCCGCTGTCGCCTCGACGGCTCGAATTTGAGCCTCGGCCGTCGCATCTTTCCCTTGTTGAATCGCATTTCCACCTAGTGCGATGACTACTCGTTTATTCCGCATATTGGTTTCCCCCGATCAAAAGACTGAGATATTTCCTGAGACGATGCGTACGACAGCTAAGATCGCGAGCACCGTCAAGATACCGGCCACAATCCATTCCGTCTTCGTCAACGTCTTGATGCCGTTCTCACGCTGTGCCTTGATGTAGAGCAACGTTCCCGGTGCGTATAGTAACGTCGTGAGGAGAAGGTAGTCGATTCCAGCCGCATAGATGAGCCAAATTCCGTAAATCGAGGCGACGGCACCGATGATGAGGTCACGCGTCCGGCGCTCACTGGCATTATAGCCGATGCCATTTTTGGCCACCTTGACTTGATAGAAGGCCGAGAAGACGTACGGAATCAAAATCGCACTCGAAGCGAGCGAGAATGCGAAGTTATATGCCGCATCCGAGAAGAGGAACGTGAAGAGGAATAGCTGGATCAACCCGTTGGTAAGCCATAGTGCATTGGCCGGCGCATTGTTTTTATTCTCTTTCGTGAACCATTTCGGGAACACGCCGTCCTTTCCGGCCACAAATGGGATCTCCGCAGCGAGCAGTGTCCAGCCGAGCCAGGCCCCGAGAACAGAGATGACGAGACCGCCATTGATGAGCATCGCGCCCCACGGCCCGACCGCTGACTCAAGCAAGTACGCCATCGCCGGTTGTGAGGCGTTCGCCACGTTTTCCGGATTCATAAGACCGAGTGACATGACCGAGATGAGCAGATAGATAACAAGTGTGCCGAGCAACCCGATGACCGTTGCTTTCCCGACGTCCGAACGCTTGCGAGCCCGTCCGGACAAGACGACCGCTCCTTCGACCCCGATGAACACCCATAACGTGACGAGCATCGTCGAGACGACCTGGTCTCTCACACTACTCCAAGAGAAGCCGCCCTGACCCCAGAAGTCGAACGTGAAATTGTCGAGGTTGAAGAAGAATAACGTGATTGTGATGAAGGCAAAAATCGGTACGAGTTTAGCGATTGTCGTGATGATATTGATCATCGACGCTTCGTGGATACCTCGTAAAATCAACGAATGCACGAGCCATAACATAATCGAGGCACCAATGATCGAAGCGATGTTTTGACCGCCTTCAAAGATTGGGAAGAAATAGCCGACCGAACTGAACAAGAGCGTCGCATAAGCGACGTTGCCAAGCCAAGCAGAGAGCCAGTAGCCCCACGCCGAGTTGAACCCGACAAACTGACCGAAGCCGGCCCGGGCGTAACTGTACACCCCACCATCGAGATCCGGACGACGCATCGTCAAATTTTGAAAACTGAGGCCGAGGGCGATAATCCCGATCCCGGTGATGACCCACCCGATCAAAATCGCTCCCGCGTTCGCACCTTGGGCCAAGTCGGCCGCCAAGTTGAAGGCGCCGCCCCCGATCATTGAACCGACGACGAGTGCCGTCAGCGCTCCGAGCCCTAAACGTCGATCTTTCTTCTCTGGTTGTACGCCAGCCGTTCCACTTGAGTCATGCGCTATTTTCGTAGACATTGAACTCATCCCTTTCGTTTAGTACGAACCGGAGGGGAGGCCCCCTCCCGTCCGTCAGCGTTCAAGCCATTCGTTTGTATCGGTGAGCGTCGCGGCCATCACCGCTTTGATCGTGTGCATCCGGTTCTCGGCTTCGTCAAAGACGAAGGAATGGCGGCTCCGGAACACTTCGTCCGTGACTTCCATCTCGGTCAATCCGTACTCCGCATGGATCGCCCGGCCGACTTCAGTCTCCAAGTCGTGGAAGGCCGGCAGACAGTGAAGGAACATGACGTCCGGATTGTTCGTCTTCGTGAGCATGTCCATGTTGACTTGATACGGGTGAAGCAGCTTGATGCGCTCGGCGAACTCGGCCTCTTCGCCCATCGATACCCAGACGTCGGTGTAAATCACGTCGGCGTCGGCGACCGCTTCATCGATGCTTTCGGTCAGTGTGATTGTCGCCCCGGTCTCGGCTGCGACCGAGCGGGCGAAATCGACGATCTCATCCGATGGCCAAAGCGATTTCGGCGCACAGATACGCATATCCATCCCAACTTTGGCCCCACCAATGAGAAGCGTGTTGCCCATATTGTTGCGTCCGTCGCCGACGTAGACGAAGCGGATGCCAGAAAGCTCACCTTTTTGCTCTTTGACGGTCAAGAAGTCAGCCAAGATTTGCGTCGGGTGATACAAATCTGTCAAACCGTTCCATACCGGGACGCCGGCGTCTTTGGCCAGTCCCTCGACCGTCTCGTGGGCGAAGCCGCGGAATTGGATGCCGTCAAACATACGCCCGAGCACGATTGCCGTGTCGCGCACCGATTCTTTTTTGCCGAACTGAATATCCGATTTCCCGAGGTATTCCGGATGCATGCCTAGATCGATGGCCGCCACGGTGAACGCACAACGCGTCCGCGTCGATGGTTTCTCAAACAACAGGGCCACATTCTTCCCTTCACAGATGCGATGCGGGACGCCTTGTTTCTTTTGACGCTTGAAGGCGGCCGATAAATCGATCAAATAGTTCAACTCGTCTCCTGAAAAATCGTTCAATGATAGAAAATGACGGCCTTTCAAATCAAAGTTGTACGTTGTAGACATGCTCGTTTCCTCCTCGTTAAATGTCGTTGCGGATAATCGGACAGCTCATACAGCGTGGACCCCCACGGCCACGCGACAGTTCACTCGACATGATTTCGATCACTTCGACGCCTTCAGAGCGAAGCAGCTCGTTCGAGACGTAGTTGCGATCGTATGTGACGACGACCCCTGGCGCGATGGCGAGTGTATTCGATCCGTCGTTCCATTGCTCGCGGGCCGCTGCGATCGGGTCCCCGCCCCCACATGGGATTAAGACGATCTCATCGAGACCGAGTGCGGTTTTCAACACGTTCAACAGGTCGGTGTGTTGGGTGATGTGAAGTTCACCTTCTGTGTTCAACGTTAATTCAAAAATGTTCATCTTCCCTCCCGGGCCTTGAATGAACGGATGGATGGTGAACTTGTCATGATCGACCATCGTGAAGACCGTATCGAGGTGCATGAAGGCGCGTGACTTCGGAATCTCGATGGCGATGACTTTTTTGAACGTGCCGCCGTTTTTCAACAAGTTGAGGGCAACCCGCTCAATCCCTTGCGCCGTCGTCCGTTCGGAAATCCCGATGGCGACGACTTCTTTCGAGAGGACGAGCTCATCCCCACCTTCCATCGCGAAGCGGTAGTCTCGGTCCGACCAGATGGGAATGTCATGTTTCGCAAACCGTGGGTGATAGCGCATAATATATTGCGTGAACAACGATTCGCGCCGACGGGCCGGCTCTTTCATTCGGTTAATCGATAACCCATTCCCAATGGCCGCCGCCGGGTCACGAGTGAAATATAAGTTCGGCATCGGATCGAGATAGAACGGGTACGTGTCTTCGATCATCTCGTGCAAGTGACGCCGTTTTTCCGGCTTGATCTCGGATTTCCGAATCCCGGCCATGACGGTTTCAATCAATTTTTCATTGTCATAGGCGAGCAAATATTCTTTCAGTGTCTCGTACGAGCCGTTTATATTCGATTTCGACTCCGATAAGATATCGGCGACAAAACGTTCGCGCACTCCTGGTAGCGACAACGTCTCCGCCATCAAATTTTCTAGATAGAGCACTTCCACTCCACGATTTTGGAGCACGCTCGCAAAGTAGTCATGTTCTTTTTGAATGACCGGAAGATGAGGAATGTCGTCAAATAAGAGCCGTTCCAAATATTCCGGGGTCAAATTTTCCAATTCGCGCCCGGGGCGTTTTAATAGTACCGTCCTAAGTTCACCAATTTCTGAATACACGTGGATCGGATGTTTCAGCGTTGTATCCCGTGCGGTTTGTTGATCCGTCATCGATATCATCTCGCTTCCTCCTTGTGATTCGGGTGTGTTTCTACCCTTACATTATCAACTTACCCAATTCCGAGGTGGGCAAGTCCGACGTTTGGCCTGTGGGGGATTCCACAGAAAAGTGTATAGACTGTGCGACACGGTGAATGAACACTCAAGAATGGAACGATCGGTTCTACGAAACCGGGCAGACGTAACGTATACCTTCCGTATAGATTGTGAAAAAATTCTATAACATTTTTTTGATTTTGTTTGAGCCCAACTGAAGTCGTGACATAATATAGACAAATGATATGAAAAGGAAGTGAGTCGATGGCAATCGAACGTACAGAACGCGCCCGTCATGAAGCCCAAGTGACAGCGCTCATCCAAAAAGGGGATCCGGTCGATTTCCGCGACATGTTCCTCACCCTCCATCCGGGTGAACAAGCCGACCTTTTCATCGAGCTCGAACAACCGGACCGCCAGTTCGTTTACGATGCGTTGTCCCCTGAGTCGTTCACCGATCTCTTTGAAAAACTTGAGCTCGATGAGCAAGAACAGTTCATTCAAGAAATGCCCCGTCCGTTCGCCGTGCGCGTGTTGAACGATATGTTCTCAGATAACGCTGCCGACTTGATGAACGAGCTCCCTGACGATTTCATGAACGAACTGTTCGAGTTGATGGACGAGACCGAGGCGACCGAGGTCAAAGATTTGATGCGCTATCCAGACGATACGGCCGGCGCGATCATGACGACCGAATTCATCGTGTTGAAAGCGGATAAGACTATCGGGGCGACGCTTGAAGATTTGCGCGAGCTCGGCCCCGAAGCCGAGACGATTTATTATCTATATGTCATCGATACAGATCGCCGGCTCGTCGGTGTCGTCTCGCTACGTGATTTAATCGTCTCCCCGCTCGATCTTCAAATCGCGGACATCATGGGCCGACGCGTCGTATCAGCCCACGTTCTCGCCGACCAGGAAGATTTGGCCCGAACCGTTCAAAAATATGACTTACTGGCCCTGCCTGTCATCGATAGCGAGGACCATCTACTCGGGATTATCACGGTCGACGACGTCATGGACGTCATCGAGCGGGAGACGACTGAGGACTTTGAGGAACTGTCGGCGACGAAAGGATCGTCTGACATCAACATGGGACCAGTCGAAGCGGCGATGAAGCGCGCGCCATGGATCATCAGTCTCATGTTCCTCGGGATGATCACCGCGTCGACGATCGGAGGCTTCGAGGATACGCTTGAAGCGATCGTCTTGCTCGCCGTCTTCATGCCGCTCGTCATGGGTTCGGCAGGAAACGCCGCCACCCAATCGCTCGTCGTCGCCGTCCGCTCGATTGCACTCGGGACGATCAATCGGAAGAACGTGTTGAAAATGATTCGCCGCGAATTCGGGACGGGCGTCTTGCTCGGCCTCGCCTGTATGGTCGTCATCTTCGGTGTCATCACCGTTTTATATGACAGTGCTTTGATTGGGATGATTGTCGGTCTATCAATCTTTGCGTCGCTCAGCGTGGCAACCATCGTCGGGACACTCGTCCCGCTTCTGATTAATCGATTGAAACTGGATCCAGCCGTCGCGTCGGGTCCGTTCATCACGACAGTCGTCGACAACCTCGGTTTGATTATTTATTTCACGGTCGCGACTTCGTTGCTTCGCTTTTTTTGACACCTGACATCTCAGGTGTCTTTTTTGTTGTGAGGTTTATTACAGTTCTTTTACAAAAGAGAAAACGGGAAATAATCATACTTCGTGAAGGGTAGTTATGAAAAGTACTTATAAATAAGAAGCAGTTGAGGGAGGGAATGTCGTTGACCATTCAACAAGTTGTTTACATATTAATCACTGGGGCCTTATTCATGGGGCTCGTCGCATACGTGTCGTATCGCATGACAAAAGGGAAAGTCGAGAGTGCTGACGATTATTTCTTGGCCGGACGTGGTCTTACTGGTCTGTTCATTGCCGGTTCACTCTTATTGACGAACTTGTCGGCCGAACAATTGATCGGCTTGAACGGACAATCGTTTGCCGGCAATATGTCCGCCATGGCGTGGGAAGTCACGGCTGGCATTGCCGCCATCATCATGGCCCTCTTCTTACTGCCACGTTTTCTCGGAATCGGTATTTCCACGATTCCCGAGTTTTTGAGCCAGCGGTATGACGAGGACGTCCGCCGTTTGACGGTCCTGTTGTTCTTGTTTGGCTATATGTGCGTCACGATCCCATCGATGCTCTATTCCGGCGGTTTAGCCGTCCTGCAACTGTTTGACGTACCAGCCCTGCTCGGGATCAGCTTCGAGCAATCACTCTGGATGGTCATTTGGTTCATCGGGATCATCGGTGCCGTGTATGCTATCTTCGGTGGACTCCGTGCCGTCGCCGTCTCTGACACATTGAACGGAATCGGATTGATTATCATCGGATTCCTCGTCCCGACGCTCGGCTTTATCGCGCTCGGTGACGGCAATCTTGTCGATGGGATGAAGACGATCGCGACCGAGAATCCAGAGAAACTGAACGCCATCGGGTCGTCAAACGACTCCGTCCCGTTCTTATCTATCTTCACCGGAATGATTTTTGCGAACTTATTTTATTGGGCGCTCAACCAGTACGTCATCCAACGGGCGCTCGGGGCGAAGAACTTGGCCGAGGGACAAAAAGGCGTGCTCTTCACCGGCTATTTGAAGCTGCTCGTCCCGATTTTCATGTTGCTTCCGGGGATTATCGCGTTCCATTTGTATGGCACGAACGTCGATAAGGCCGACCTCGCTTATCCGAGCTTGATTGCCGACTTGTTGCCGATGTGGCTCATGGGCTTTTTCCTCGCCGTCTTACTCGGTGCCGTGTTCAGCTCGTTCAACTCGCTATTGAATAGTATCGCTACCTTATTTGTACTCGATATTTACAAGCCGAAGTTTAAACCGGACGCATCAGACAAAGACTTGATTCGGGTCAGCAAATGGTTCGGCACGTTCGTCGCGCTCGTCTCGTTCTTCGTCGCCCCGAACTTGATGTATGCGCCGGACGGTCTTTGGGACTTGATTCGCCGTTTCACCGGCTTCTTCAACATCCCGATTCTTGTTATCGTTTTAATCGGGATGCTCGTGAAGCGCGTGCCACCGATTGCCGCGAAACTCGTCATCGGCTTCCACGTCGTCACGTATTACTTCCTCGTCTGGGGAACTGAGCAGTGGTTCGGCTTCGACCTCGGCATTAACTTCATTCATATTTATGGCATCTTGTTCGTCCTCGAGACGGCCATCATGCTCGTGTTCGCGAAAGTTCGTCCGATGCAACACATCAATCCGATTCACATCGACCTCGGTCGCGTCAAACCTTGGCGCCATGCCATCTCGACGTCAATCATTCTCGTCGCGTCGATGGTGTTCGTCTACTTCGTGTTCTCGCCGATTGGTCTCGCCTACGCAGATGGAATCGTGTCGAGCTGGTTCTGGCCGGCGACACTCGCTTTGGTCGCGACGACGAGCGGGCTCGTCTGGGCGTCTTACCGCTACTGGTTGCCGCGTTATGAGGCATACTTGAACAATCTCAATACGACCGAAACAGAGCTCGAAGAAAAATCGAGTAGTTGATTATCTATCGAAAAAGCACATTTCTCGCTGACATCCATCAGTGGGAAACGTGCTTTTTCGTTTTGTTTCGTTGTTTCTGTCGATACATATCGTGATCGGCTTCCTCATACACTTGAGAGAAATCCGTCAGCTGTTCATGCCATGCCGCTCCGACTGCGGCTGAAATTTGTTTCGTTTCAAGCTTTGATTTGATAGTCGTAGTGAAGGCAACAAATGCCTCCTCGTCTTGATTCTCGGCTAATATGACGAACTCATCGCCTCCGAGACGATACACACTTGTACTCAGTTCGAGCAACTCGAATGCCGTTTCTTGGAGCAACTTGTCACCGGCAGAATGTCCATGGTTGTCATTGATTCGTTTCAAATCGTTCAAGTCGATAACAATTAAACCTATACTGCCATTTGAAAGACAATGAACCGCTTCATTAAACGCTCGACGATTCAAGACGCTAGTCAAACTATCGTGACGACTCTCGTAAGCCAATGTTTCTCGCTCTGTCATGGCAGCATGCACGTTTCGAATCACTCCTTGCACCGCCACGATTTCATCATTCTCGTAAATCGGCGTCGTGTATTCCTCGAACCACAAATAGTGGCCATCGTTCGTTCTCCATCTTTGTAAAATCGCCTTTTCGTAATCGACTTTCCCTAAAACTTTATTGACGAGCAGTTCATAATCTTCCGGATGAACGCGACGAAAACAATCATACGGATCCTCATAATTGGTCGCTACTACTCCTTCTCCTAAATAGAAGTCCAAGGACGGACTAATGTAGCGAAAACGAAATACCGGCTTGACTTCAAAAATATAGATGACGTCCTTGAGTCGATTCCCGAAATGCGTAAACTCTTCATCCATTCCTTTTCGAGATTGACGAATTTTATGTATAGTCAGCATGAAAATCAGACCTAGTAACAAGCCAAATCCAAATTCAAGCATGTTTCTCCGCTCCTTGCTCTTAAACTATTTGTTTATCGTATCATGATGGGAGAATGTCACCTATTCACTTTCAATTATTTAGGTTAATGTTTAACGATAAGGTATATTTTTTTGAACAAGTACACATCTCTTGAGCGTCAATAACCAAGGCTGATATTACGGGAAGCGCGTATGAGTTTAACTTGAAAACGAAGACGTATTTACATGGCACATGATGGGTTACGACCCCGGCGTCGGAATGGATCTCGGTCGTCTGTTCGAACGAATCCGACGGGGCGTTCGACCTCATGACAGCCATTGAAATGAAAGTAGGTGAAGCTTGATGGTCATTCGTCCTTATGAAGAAGTCGATTTTGAACAGATTCAAGCGTTGAATGAAGCGGAAGGTTGGAGTCAACTCGTGCGGCAACATGAATTGACGAAACAGGCATGGCGGCAATCGAACGTCGCCTATGTCGTCGAGTCAGAAGGACATGTGATTGCCTACCTGCGGGGGTTGACCGACACGACCGTGAGCTTGTACGTGTGCGAACTGCTCATCGCTGCCTCGCACCGTCGCCTCGGGATTGGCAAGCGATTGCTGTCACACGCCCATGCGCTCTACCCTGAAACGCGTCTCGAGATGCTCGCGAGCGCCTCGTCACACACGTACTACGAAAAATTGAACTTCCGTCCTTTTTACGGTTATCGGAAGACGATTCACGAATAGGAGGAACACTCATGAAACTAGCCATTGTAACCGGTGCGTCGCGCGGCCTCGGCCGTGCCATCGCCGAAGAACTATTGAACCGGGATTATGAGGTCGTCAACTTTTCACGGACGCAGGCGACCGATGCCACGTTCCGCCACGTCGAGGTCGACTTATCGGATCCGACAAGTACTTTGGCCGCGCTCGAACATATGAAGCCGCTCATCGAGACGGCGACGTCGTTGCTCGTCGTCCAAAATGCGGCGTTGATTGAACCAATTCACCGGGCCGGTCAATTGGATGCTGCGCAGCTTATCGCCCACGTCCAAGCCAACCTGCTCGCCCCGATGCTCTTGACGAACGCAGTGCTCGCATACGACCTGCCCGTCTCACTCATCCATGTGACCTCTGGGGCCGCCAAGCGCCCCATTTCAGGGTGGAGTGCCTATTGTGCGACGAAAGCCGGTCTCGACCATTTCACGGAGACAGTCGCCCTTGAGTTAGACGGGACGGACGACAAAGTCGCCTTGTTCAATCCGGGCGTGATGGACACCGCGATGCAAGCAAGCATCCGGGCCTCGTCAGAAGACGCGTTCCGTGACGTCGAACAGTTACGTTCTTACGTGACGGAGGGCCGGTTGCGTACCCCGGAGACGGTCGCCCGCATCTTGGCGGAACACTTGCTAGACGAGCCGTTCGAGAATGGCAAGACGTATTCGGTGTATGACCTAGACTGATTTTTAACCTGGTATAAAATTCAGCCACCCTTTTTAGACTCAACCACCTACACTAGAGACAGATGAAATGAGAAAGGGTGGCTAAGTCATGAAGACGATTGCAGGAGGATTATTATTTTTCGGCTTGTTCAGTCTCGGATTGTCGTTCACGATGATTGGGGACACGGCGATTGTCGGAGCGATGGTGAGCGGTGTCGCGATCTTATGTAGCGTCGGACTTTGGTTCGGAGCGGCGGAAATGACACGTATCCGCACCTCATTCCTCGACAGCAAAAAAACGTCTTTCCCCGAATGAGGGAAAGACGTTTTTGGATTCATTGATTGTCTTCTTCTTCGTAATCATCATCCGCATATTCCTCGAAATCATACTCTTCGAAGTCAGCTTCATCGATAAAGATGTCGCGGTCATTGACGACGTGAATCGGACCGTTGGCCACATCGATTCGAATCGTCCATGCCCATGGAATGCGCAATCGGCTATAAACGCCTGTCCAGAATTCCATCGATTCTTGCTCGTATCGTTCGAACTCTGCCAGTAACTCTTTAAAGGTTACCCCTGACAACTGAAAGTTTGAGTCTTGGATTCGCTCGAGCGCATTATGTGTCGCCTCGAGTTCCGCCGCACGTACCATCTCTTCGGCCGTTGCCATCTCAAGAATGGTACCATCCGGTGGTAGAATGTCGTATACGTTAAACAATTCGCCTTCTTCTACTTCTTCATCAAACTCATAGTCGTCGTGCCGCATGCTTCATTCCTCCTCACTCTAGTTGAATCTCTTTCATTGTACCATTCCACACCCTGTTAGAACGAAACATTCGTGCATATATTTATTTATGAAGGGTAAAGTGATAGAGTAAAAAATTGCTAATCTAGAAAAGAGGTTCAATCCTATGAAAGATTCATTTCAAGCGCTCGTCCTCGACAAAAAAGATGACGGTCTCCACTCCACAGTGACAGATGTCAAACTCGACGCACTTCCAAAAGAAGAAGACGGTAACGTTCTCATCGAGGTTCATTATTCCGCACTCAATTACAAGGATGCCCTCGGTCTTACCGAGCCCGGAAAAATCGTTAATCAATACCCGTTCATTCCTGGATGTGAATTCGTCGGCAAAGTCGTCGAGTCCGATCACCTCGACTTCAAAACCGGCGACGAAGTCATCGCGACCGGCTTCGGCATCGGTGAACGACATTTCGGCGGTTTCAGTCAAGTTGCACAAGTTCCCGGAAATTGGCTTGTGAAACTGCCTAAAGGTATGAACATGCGAGACGCGATTGCAATCGGAACACCTGGACTGACAGCTATGCTATCAATCGATGCACTCGAGCACGCAGGCGTCCGTCCGGGTGAAGAAGTGCTCGTGACCGGGGCGACTGGCGGCGTAGGCAGTTTTTCGGTTATCTTACTTCGCAAACTCGGGTATCACGTCATTGCATCGACAGGAAAAACAGACTCCCCTTATTTGCATGAACTCGGGGCCGACACAGTCATTCCTCGACATGAGCTGGAAGGACCCATTCGCCCGCTAGCCAGACAACGCTTTGACGCGGCGATTGATTCAATTGGCGGGACCACCCTTGCGAATATTTTGAGTCAAATTCGTTATGAAGGAGCCGTGGCGGCTTGTGGACTTGTTGGCGGCTCCGATCTTCCAACAACTGTTTATCCGTTTATTTTACGAGGAGTCAAATTAATCGGAATCGACTCAGTCATGCAGCCAATCGAACGACGCCTGAAAGCCTGGGAGAGACTGGGTGAATTGCTCGATTCTAACGTGCTCGACCATATGATTCATGAAATCCCGCTTCACGACGTCCCTCGCCAAGCCGAGGCGATGATGCGAGGTGAACTCAGCGGTCGAACCGTCGTCCGCTTGCATAACTAACAAACAGGGCTGAATCGATCGATTCAGCCCTGTCTCTGTATTCTCCATGGTGGTGGAATTATAAAGTGAATCCGGCTGGTGCGTCTTTGACAACGACAATCACCTTGCCTTGGTCTAATTTTTTCTCGAGTTGGTCCGCTTCTGTCGATGAGAAGCCAAGTTGTTCAAACTGAGCCCGAAGCTCATCGCCTTTTTTACGGAACACATTTTTCACGGCCGTCCCCAGGCCGACATCTGATGCCGATACCGTATTCGCGTCGGCGTTATCGGCCACACGGTCGGTCCGATCATCATCATGGGTGATGACATAAATGTGCTTGTCCTCAATCCCTTTCGCTTTCATCGATTGAATGGCGGTCACGACTTCTTCATCATTTGTAAACTCTTTGTACAATACTGACATGTCTGTTCTCCTCCTTCGATAGCGTTACATGAGTAGTTATTACCTTCTTTTGCAAAATTTACACATTAAAAAACGATGACAACATTGTCATCGTTTCGTTAAACAGCCGGTTCTTGGCCTTTGAATTTTTTTAATTCATCGAGCAGAATGTCTGATTCGTTGAACGGAATCGAATCTTGACCGACACGTTCGACGTGGTCATGCCCTTTTCCGACGACGACGATCCGTTTCCCGACAAGCGCTTGTTGCGCAGCGTGGCGCAAGGCGTCGCGCCGTTCCTCAAACGTCACGTATTGCGTGTTCGTATCGACTCCGGCGAGCAATCCGTCGATAATATGCCTCGGATCTTCTGTCCGTACGTCATGTACCGTCACAATTAAATCATCCGAATACCGACTCGCGATGCGACCCATCTCTGCCCGTTTGGTCGGGTCGCGGTCGCCGGCTGCGCTTAAGACGACAACGAGCTCCCGTTCGCCTTGCTGGAGCGTCGACAAACACTTCTCGAGCCCATCAGGTGTGTGGGCGTAGTCGATATAAATCTCGGCATCTTCCGTATCGAGCCGCTCGAGGCGACCCTTTGGAAGCGTGAGTCCCGGCACGTTGGCGATAATCGAGCGCAACATCAACTCCGATGTCGAGACGAGACCGATGGCCGCGGCTAGGTTGGCGGCGTTGAACGCCCCCATGAAACGGACCGGTGCCTCAATCGTCAGTGCGTTCATTTTGACGACTACGGTCTGGCCATGCCAAATAACTTGGATGTCAGCCGGTACGTCAGCATGCGTGCTGTACATGATGCGCCGACGAGTCGGCGCAAAGGCAGCCATCGTCTTACTGGCCGAGTCTTCGGCGTTTAAGATAATGGCGTCCCCGTCTGTTGTCTCGACTTGCTCGAATAGTCGGGCTTTGGCCCGGGCATACTCATCCATTGAGCGATGGTAATCCAAGTGGTCATGCGTCAAGTTCGTGAACGCCGCCGCATGAAAGCGGACGCCTTCGACACGTCCTTCCATCATCGCATGCGAGGAGACCTCGACGACACAGTCGGTCACGCCGGCATCGGCCATTTCAGCCAAAATTCGATGTAAAACGACGGCTTCCGGCGTCGTGTTTGGTGTTTTTAATGTTTGATCTTTGTAACGTGCTCCAATCGTGCTGACAATCCCGACTGGTCGGCCGGACAGACGAAATAAATCATATGTCAACGTCGCGGTCGTCGTCTTCCCATTCGTACCGGTAACACCATAAATGCGCATTCGATGTGAAGGGTGGTCATAAAAGGCACTGGCCACCACGCCGGCAGTCCGCTTCGTGTCCGTGACGACAAGGTTCGGCACCTCAAGGTTAAGCGGGTACTCCGAGATGACAGCAACCGCTCCTTTGGAGACGGCGTCCTCAGCGAATTCATGTCCGTCCACCGTATAACCGCGGATACAGATAAATAAATTCCCTGGACTGACCTTTCTGGAATCTGTCTCAATTCCGGTCACCCATGGATCGCGTTCGATGTCATCCATCTCATTTTCTAGAATGGCGGATAAACGTTTCGTCCTCATGCTGTGTACTTCCTTTCTCATGGGTGTCGCTAGGTTCGCAAACCTTATCGTCATGGTACTAGATATTAGGCTGTAATGGAGATGACAAATATATTACTTCCCTTTTTACGTACAATACAATCGCCCAACCAAAAAATTCCTAGTCCAGGACGGGACTAGGAATGTATTTCGCTGTCATTGAACCGAAGTCCTTGCTCACGCAGGGTGGATTCCAAAACCCGCAACACACTCGGGCCGACACCGTGCAGCGCCGCGATCTCTTGCTTCGAATAAGTGGACAATTGTTCGAGCGTATCGATATAAGCGGCCTTGAGCGCGCGTTCGGCCGGCGCAGACATTTCGGAAGTGGTGTCATCCAATTCCCTCCTCTCGTCCTGAGGCACGTTCGATCGTCGGGAGACAGGCGAGGACACGTTCCATACAAAATGTCCGACGGGCCTTCTTGCGTATATCCCACGCGACAAGTCGATCGCCTTGTAGCTTTATCAGTTTGACGCATCGCTTTGAAATGACCCCGTTTCGATCGATATACATCATTTCTACGACCCGTCCGTTCTGCATCCAACGCATGACTTCTTGCCTCATCCTATCCCCTCCTTTGTTAATCTCAGTATACAGAACGTTTGTTCGTAATTCCAGTCTGGAGGTGTACGTTTGAACGATTTCACGTATGCTAGAAGAAATGAAGGTTTTACGAAAGGGGCACGCCCGTTATGACGTATGTCATGTTGGCCGTTTTGGCCATCGTTTTATTCATCTCCATGATTTTTGCCGCCAAGGCCTTACCAAATTTAAGAAATGTCTTATTCAACCGTGGCAGTCTCTTCGGGACAGACAGTCAAACCGTCACCTGTCCGAACTGTAAGAAGACGTTCAAACGGTCCGGTGGGAACACGCAGACGTGTCCCCACTGTTATACGTCGTTTTAACCACGAAACACCCAATCGACCGCCGAATGCGGAACGTTGGGTGTTTTCGAATGTGCTCGAATTGGAAAGTAATCGTTTACGTTTACCCCATAAGTGAAATAAGAAGATTACGTCATTTGCCCGCAAACCAACCACGAGACCGTCTCATTTCTAAAGGAGTTCACCATGTCATTCATATCCGATCATGATTTATACGCACGCATGTTAAATCGCGACACTTCAGCGCTCGAACTGCTTTACGACCGCTATGAGCGCATCTTATATTCGCTCGCCCTCCGCTTGACGACGCGAGCCGACTTGGCCGAGGCTGTCCTCTCCGAGGTGTTCACCGAGCTTTGGAAGCATCGTCTCCCGCTCGATTTGACGACCCATCGGCTGAAAACGTATTTGTTCGAACGTGTGGAGACCGCAGCGCTACGTCTAATTACGAGCGCTTAAACCCGTCTACCGCACCGCTCGATGTAACACTTCTAGAATCCCATCCGCATACATGCCCTCGGTGACACGACCATGTTCTCGTTTGGCTTCTTCCGTCCCGTTGCCAAGTACATAGCCGTTGCCGACATATCGCAACATCCCTAAATCATTCCCACTGTCACCGAACGCGTAGGCGTACTCGGTCTGAAACGAATATCGGTCACATACATAGTCGACCACAGCAATTTTCCCCGCCCCTTGTGGGATGAAATCAATATCGTAGGCTTCTTCCGGGTCTCCGGCGAGCGGATTGCAGCGACTCACGTTAACCGCAATCCCGATGTCACGGGCGGCTGAACGAATAAGTCCGATCTCAGCTTCACTCTCGCCGAAATAATAATAATTGTGCATCCATTCGGACGTACCGAGATTCGTCTGCGGTTCAATCGTGAGCACCCGCTTCAGTCGTTCGACGGCTTGGTGGACACGGCCCGAAAAATCATGAGGGAATCGTGACGAAAAACTGGTATCGAGCTCAAGTTGCCCAGATGCCGTCACTTGATACAGCTCTGTCCCGAGACTCGCCGCAATCCGATGAGGGACATAACGCATGCCGGCTCGTGTCATTTTTTCTCGAATCGTTTCAAGTGAACTCCCGGTCACCCACATCGTTGACAAGTGTTGTGAATGAGCTTCGAGAAAATTTTCGAGTTGCCGCAACTGTTTCAACTGCTCAGTTGAACACGCGTGTGGGAAATACGTCTCGTCAAAGTCAAAACAGACGAGCGTCCGACCTTCCTTTGTAAATCGTTTCATCGTCATCCTCCTTGTGTCGCCATACCCCTTCTCGTATAGTAAAAGGAGAAAGGACGTGCGACATGAAAAATCGTTTAAGCCGCTATTACTGTCAGTATAGCGGAATCGTGATTGGGTTCGGACTTGTCTTCGCCTTTTTGTTCGGAGTACGGACATATTCATTTTGGCAACAGTGGCTGTCGGGCGGAGTCGCCTTGCTCGCCACAATCCTCACGGCGACGTTCATTAGTTATGTGACGTACCGATTGCTCAGCGCTTTACATTTACGACTGTTCCGCCGTATCGGAGGGATAGCGTCCAGTTGTTCTCGTTAGATGCGGGAAAATCTTGACTGTTCACAAAATAGTCACGTCAAATAGGCATCCATTTCACGGTTTCATCCGTTAGATCAATACAAGGGATTCCCCTTATAGGTAAAGGAGAAAGCCATGACTGATATTGAATTGTACGAGCGTGTCAGGCAAAAAGACAAACAAGCGCTCGAAACACTTTATGACCGCTATGAGCGTATCCTCTACGCTTTCGTCATGCAGTTGACAAAAGATCGTGACCTCGCTGAAGAAGCGATGCAAGAAGTGTTCATCAAACTATGGCGCGGTGGCGGCATATATGATGACTCAAAAGGAAAATTCAAATCGTGGCTGTTCACGATGAGCCGTCATGTCACGATTGACTTGATTCGCAAACGAAAACCTGACCTGCAACTTGATGAGTCCTACGCCGAGGCCATCCCTTCTCCGGCACCGTCCGTCGAGACCGAAGTCGAGTGGCAAGAAGAGCGAACGCAAATCGAGACGGCGATGGCCGAGCTGCCGGTCGAACAACAACAAGTTGTCCGTCTCATGTATTTCCAAGGGCTCAGCCAACAAAAGATCGCTGATGCGTGCGGGATCCCGCTCGGCACCGTAAAAGGAAGGATTCGATTAGCGTTGAAACAGTTACGAAGACATTTATCCCATGATTTGATAGATAAGGAGGTGGAACGATGAACGCCTGTGACCAATTGATTGATTATTTCAACCAGCATTTAACGGAAGACGAACGCCTCCAATTTGAAGCGCATCTCGCGACATGTCCAACATGTCAAGAAGAGCTCGAACAACTAGAAGCCCTCGTCGGCGGCGTCGCGTTCCTCTCTGAACCGGCTGAACCGCCAAGCGGCATGAAGGCACGCATCCTCGACAACGTGTTCGCTGAAGACGATATGGAGAAGGAGTCGAAAGCAGACGAACCGACCCCGATCACACCCTTCACTGCCACGAAGAAGAACCAGAAGACGTCATGGGGCGCGCTCGCTCTCGCCGCCGCACTCATGCTCTCCTTGGTCGGGAACGGTTATCTGTTGTTGAACCAAGATGACCCGAGCGGCATCGCTTTGACCGAGACCGTACCGCTCGAAGGCGACTCGGAAGGCGTGGCTTATCTGGCCGAACAGGACGGCCAGCGCCAGCTCATCGTTCAGACGAACGGACTCGATGCCCTTGAATCGAACGAAGTGTATCAAGTGTGGCTGTTGAAGGACGGCTCCCCGATTCCGACCGGCGCCTTCGTCACGGACGACAAAGGCAACGGGACGGTCATCTATACACTCGACTCGACCGAGTCGGAGACAGACTGGGATACCGTCGCCGTCACGAAAGAACCCGAACGCGGCAACACGGTACCTGAAGGCGAAATGGTGCTCAGTGCCAGCCTATAAGCAAGAACCGAATGACCTGACGCCCCGCGCGTACGTGTCATTCGGTTCTTTTTTCGTTATGATGAAGAAAAGGAGTGGTACACATGCGTCAGCCTAAAATTGGTGTCGTCGGTCTCGGCGGCATTGCTCAGAAAGCGTACTTACCGATTTTAACAAACAGCACATCGTTCGAACTCGTCGGTGCCTACTCCCCGACCGCCTCCAAACGTGAGGCAATCTGTCGGGCCCACCGGATGGAGTCATTTAGGGGACTGCCTGAACTCGCGGCGTCCGTCGACGCGGCGTTCGTCCATAGTTCGACCGACACACATTTCGACGTCGTCTCCTATCTGCTCACCAACGGCATTGATGTGTATGTCGACAAACCGCTCGCCGCGACGATCGAACAGGCGGAACGTCTCGTCGAGCTGGCCGAGCAGACGAACCGGAAGCTCATGGTCGGTTTCAATCGTCGCTTCGCCCCGATGTATCAGCACGTGAAAGAAGCGGCCCCTTTCCACACGCTCGACTTCGTCAAGCATCGCGGGGACGGGTTGCGCGGCCACGACTATCAATTCACGTTGCTCGATGACTATCTGCACGTCGTCGACACGCTCCGGTATCTCAGCGGAAGCGAGTTGCGCTTAGTGACGGGCCAGATCGCGACAACCGAGACAAACGGACTACATTTCGCCCGCCACATCTGGCAAGACGAACACGGACTACATACGACATCGATGCACCGTAAAGCCGGGACGAATCATGAAGGGCTCAGTGCAATCCGGGACGGTCTCCGGTTGACAGTCGACGAGATGGTGACGCTCCAACGTTTCGAGCGCGGCACCCATTCGACGAAGACGTTCGGGTCATGGGACACGCTCTTGACCCAACGCGGGTTCCAAGGTGCGATCGATCACTTCATCACAGCGTTGACCGACGATACCCCAATCGTGACGGACGGTCGCGAGGCGCTCGTTACACAACAACTGGTGACAGATTTGTTCAGCTCACGTTAAAAGGAGGAAAAGCACATGGATTTCTTTTTCTACATGATGGTTATCGTCGTCGTGTCCATCGTCGCGGACAGCTTCAACAAGACACGAAAGGCACGTGTCGAGGAGCTGCGGCTAAAAGTCGAACAAGAAAAACTCGCCATCCAGCGGCTCGAACTCGAGATGAAGCGCGACGAAGACAAACTCGATCATCACGGATTTTGAAAAGACGGTCGTCCCGCATCGGGTCGACCGTCTTCGTTTATAAAATATGACGTGTCTCAGCTTGACGTGTCTCGCGGACCCGCTTTTGCCGACGTTCGGTGAGGGTCGACCAGGTGACGGCGGTGACAATACAGGCGGCACCGATAAAGAAGTTCCGGTCAAGCCGTTCGTTGAGGACGAGCCAGCCGAGGAATCCTCCGACGAGCGGTTGGAAGAAGAAGAATAACGACCCGACGCTCGCATCCATGAGCTCGAGCCCTTTGTTCCAAAAGAAGAACGCGCCGGCTGTCGAGATGATGCCGACGTACAGCACGCTGAGCCAGAGCACCATGGTCATATTCGGCAAACCGGACACGGCCACCTCCATTCCCATGAGTGGTGTCATCAATATGAAAGCGATGCCGATGGCGAACGTTGTGATCGTCAACGACGACAAAGTCGCCGACGCGATTTTGACGTATATCGACATGAGCGCCCACGTGATCGCCGCCCCGACCAAAATCAAGCTCCCGATGAAATACGTCCCTTCGACGTGCCAACCGACGACGACGATGACCCCGATCGTCGCCAAGATGAGCGAACCGATTTTCACCGGTGTCAGCTTCTCTTTCAAAAGCAAACGGGCGAAGAGCACCATGAACGCCGGCGTCGCCGCTGTGACGAGCGAACCCGTATGGGCGTCGGACAGTTTCGTGCCGATGAATTGAAACGAGATTGAGACGACGTAGCCGACGATTCCGATGAGCGCGATCCATTTCCAGTCGCGCCGCCCGATGCGCTCGCGCCCGATTGCAAACCATGTCACGAACAAAACGACAAAAGCGACGGCGTAGCGCATCCAGACGAGCGTGAACGGCTCGATATAGCCGAGCGCAT
Organism: Exiguobacterium sp. SL-10; assembly: GCF_004337025.1. NCBI lineage: Bacteria > Bacillati > Bacillota > Bacilli > Caryophanales > Exiguobacterium > Exiguobacterium sp. SL-10. The sequence continues at coordinate 118,726 of NZ_SJUP01000005.1, forward strand.
ATTTACTGACGACGTACATCCCGCCCCAAATGCTGGCGGCGAGCGTTAAACTGATGGCACCGAGCCATTCCTTGCGCATGGCGTCCCTCCTTCCTGATTCCTAAAACAATACGACACCGGTGCTTGATATTCCTGTTTCCCTAGTTGCCGAACCGACCGAAATCGCTTACACTTACCGTAATGATGTATGGAAAGGAGGGAGAAAGGTGAACTTTGTCGGACGTACGCATTGGTCAACAGAACATTTGTACATTTTGCGTGCGATTTTTCACGATGTCGCATAATCACAGGACCCGTCTGTCCTTTTTTAGACATTGCTGAAAACCGACAAAGCGCCTCTCTCTCTTGCCGAGCGCTTCTGTGCGCTCGGCTTTTTTGATAGATAGGCCTCTACTTTAGGAGGAATCACTCATGTTAATCGAGTTACAACACATCCAAAAACAATTTGGCGGCCACGCGGTCTTGATCGATGCGAATCTTCATGTGAACGCCGGCGAACGAATCGGGCTCGTCGGACGGAACGGGAGCGGCAAGACGACGCTTCTGCGTCTCATCGTCGGCGCCGATTCGCCAGACGAAGGGACGATTTACCGCAAGCAACGGTTACACATCGGCTATTTGGCCCAAATCCCGGCCCACCCCGGTAAGTCCGGTCGAGACGTGCTCTATACCGCGTTCGCTGAGTTGACGCGACTCGGCGACGAAATGCGACGACTCGAGGCAAGTATGGCCTCAAGCGACGACATTGAAGCGTTGCTCGAGACGTACGGCGCCTTGCAGACGCGCTATGAGAACGGCGGCGGGTACGCCATCGATTCGAAAGTGAACGCGATGATTGACGGGCTGCGCCTGATCCGCTTCGTCGACCGACCGTTCGATACGCTCAGCGGCGGCGAACGGACAAAAGTCGGCCTCGCCTTGGCGCTGCTCCAAGAGCCAGAACTCCTCATCTTGGACGAACCGACGAACCATCTCGATTTAGAGGCGATGGCTTGGCTCGAGACGTTTCTGCGTGACAGCCCGTCCACTCTCCTCCTCGTCTCACACGACCGTGTATTTCTTGATGCCGTCGCCACGCGCATCGTCGAATGTGAAGACGGGGAGTTGACGAGTTTTGATGGCAACTACAGCGCCTTCGTCGCCCAAAAAGAAAAGCGGTTGCTCGATCAGTTCCACGCCTATACGGAGCAACAGAAGAAAGTCAAGAAGATGAAGGAAACGATTCGCCAGCTAAGGCAGTGGGCGAACGAAGGCAACCCACCGAACGAAAAGTTTTACCGCCGTGCCAAATCGATGGAGAAAGCGCTCGCCCGAATCGAGACGATCAAAAGACCACGACTCGAGGCCGTCCAACCGGATATTCAGTTCATGGCCCAGGGACGGACCGGTCGCGATGTGTTCGAGGCGACAGATGTGACGGTCACTTACGACCGGATTGTCTTCGAGAACGTCTCGTTCTACGCCGGTCATGGCGAACGCATCGCCATCGTCGGCCCAAACGGGAGCGGCAAGTCGACATTGTTGAAAGTGTTGCTCGGTCGCCTCGAACCAACGACAGGGGAGGTGCGACGAGCAGAGCGAGCCCAAATCGGTTACTTGTCCCAACATATCGACTTTGATGATTCCCATCGGCTCATCGAGGCGTTCCGCGACCGCATCGCCGTCGATGAAGGGAAAGCCCGTCAATTGCTGGCCCAATTCCTCTTCTATGGCGCGAGCGTCTTCAAACCAGTCAAAGATTTGAGCGGCGGCGAGAAGATGCGACTCATGCTCGCCATTCTCATGCACGAGGACATGAACGTGCTCGTGTTAGACGAACCGACGAACCATCTCGACATTGAAGCGCGCGAGGCACTCGAAGACGCGCTCGACCGCTTTACCGGAACGCTCGTCGCCGTCTCGCACGACCGCTATTTCTTGAACAAGCTGTTCCCGATCACGTATTGGCTTGACGGGACAGCCACACGTTTCCCCGGAAATGTGACGTATGCGCTCGAGAAACGCCAACACGAAACGGAAACAATCGTCGCTGTGCCCAACAAGAGGAAGTCGACACAAACGGCCGTGACAGCGATCCATGTTCGAGACACATCAGCGGATGAGGCTCGTCTGGTCGAGCTCGAAGCCGCCCATCAAGCAGTGCGTCACCAAATGAATGAGACGAATGATTTAGAAGCGTTGATGACGTTACAGCAACAAAGCGATACGCTCCAAGCTGAGATCGACACGTTGCTGCACCAACTGCTCGAATCCATATAACGAAAAAACGGCGCCGGCTCAGCGGCGTCGTTTTTGTTCGAACCAAGACTGGACGAGAAAACCCGTCACGCCGAGTGCCATCAAAAAATAGGGAACGACGCGCGGAACAGCACCTGCTTCCCCCATCGTCATCAGAATCAATCCGCTTAAGAACGTCCCGAGCCAATATATTTTCGGCATGTCATCACTCCTTTACTATGTTCGCCTTGTAATTAGTCAGAATATTTCGTAAAATATTCTGAAATTCTTATTTTGTATCGAAAGGAGATGCGCTCATGCCAACACGAAACTGGGAGACGATTCTCCGATCCACTCTCGTCGTCACCATCACGCTTGCCACCTTCCTCTACGTCCGCTACTCGACTGAAATCGAGGAACGCGAACGTGCCTTAGAGCAGTACCTCACCACTCATTATAACATTCCGGCGGACACCTATTCGATTGACGGCAGCCTCTCCTTAAGCGGTTATGTCTATGATTTGACGTTCGAAGACGAGCCCGATGCCGCCTACACGTTTCAAGTCGAACAGGCCGCGGACGGCCATCGTGTAAAGTTCGAACAAGCAGACGGCGAACAGCCAGCCCGGGTCACCACGTTCGCTCCATGAGAAAAAGCGCCACGTATCGTGGCGCTTAACGGTGAGCGTTTCTAGTAGAGCGGACTTTCACCCGACCGAGAAATCTCCCGATCGACCGTCCCATGCAATAGAATGATACGTCTAGAAAATGGATCCGGTTCAGAACGTGATTTCGAGGCGTACGTTCGTCTTAACATCAATCAGGTCCTGTATACATAGATTTCTCCACAACGACCTGGCTACGTTTTTTGACGGATCTGGTTGAAATCCATTATGAACCTCATCATGCCCACCTTTGCTGACACATCGGACTTTCCAGACGTCTCGTCTCCCACACATCCTCTTAGTCTGCCCCTTACCTCTCGAACGAGGTCAGGTGGACGACAGGTTAATCAGGAGGGCAATCTAGTCAGCCGATCTATCTACCTACTTGTCTCTCGTTTCACCGAGCCGGCCTCAGTCAAACAACGATTGAATCTTCGTTTCATCCGTTGCCCCCTTTCAGCTCAACACGTGAATGAGGACTACACTTATACATTAACCGTTTTACGTGTCGTCGAATCCCTGTTCACCATTTCTCCAAAATTCAGTTGTCGATATAATGGTCGAGTGCATAAGCGACCCCGTCGTCCTCTACATCTTTCGTGATATGGGTGCTGATGTCTTTCAACGGATCGACCGCATTGCCCATCGCGATTCTCGTTTCTGCCACTTCGAACATCGAGATGTCATTCAAATTATCGCCGATGGCCACGATGTCTGATTGCGAAATACCGTGATGCTCCGCCAACTGCGTCAAGGCCATACCCTTACTCGCGTTCGGATGCCCAATTTCGATTTTCGTCCATCCGGCCGTCGTGATCAAAATATCGGTCCGAGGTTCATACAGCTTCCGAAGCTCGTGCAACTTACGTCGGTCGAACGAATAAACGAACACTTTGTACACTTCGTCGGCCTCGAAGTCGATTTCCTCGATCGCATCAACGTACGTCAATCCATACTGCTCGTTTTGAATTTCAATCTCTCGCTCGCCCCACTCCCGCGTGAACGATTGATCGTGTGGTAACACCTCATCCAATTCGCCCTTCAACAAATCGGTGCCCGAACGGAGCACTTTCACCCCGGCGTTCGTATAAAATTCAACATACGCCCCGTGCTCATGGGCCACGTCCCATAACTCCTGTACGACGTCTTTCGGGAGCGCGTGATAATAAATCCGTTCATTTTCATAAAACGCGATGGCTCCGTTCCCAGAAAGAATCGGACACGTCAAGTCGCTCCGTTTCAACAACTCTTCGATATCGTGAATCGAGCGTCCTGACGAGATGGCGACCAAGTCACCTTTTGCTTGGCGACGTCGAATCGCCTCTTGGTTTGCTTCTGTGATGATACCTGTTCGAGACAATAGCGTCCCGTCTAAATCGATGGCAATCAATTTCATCATTCCAATCTCCTTTCAAGCTCGTCTCATCATCCCATTCCCCGAATTCATGCATCTCAACGCAAAGAAGATACCCTTCTGGCATATAGGCGTTTTCCTTTCACGCAAATAGGGAAATATTTATTAGCTCTAAATAATAATTTGTGCGTCTGGAAAGGAGTCCTCATGAACACTTCACCTGAAAAACCACGCTTGAATCGCGTGTTCTACATTTCGGCGAGTCTCATCGCTCTCCTCGTCCTTTTCGGTGCGATTCGACCGACGTTGTTCGCGACGATTGCCGGAAACATCTTCAACTTCACAACCCGATCGTTCGGTTGGTTTTATTTACTTGCCGTCTTTTTGTTCGTCGTCTTCCTCATCTTTCTCGCGTTCAGCAAGTATGGGAAGATTCGACTCGGGAAAGACCAGGACCGTCCACAGTATCCGTTCTTCACTTGGATCGGGATGCTATTTTCCGCTGGCTTCGGGGTCGGGCTCGTCTTTTGGGGTGTTGCCGAACCGATGAGTCATTTCATCACCCCTCCATATGCGGATACGACCGAGCTGACCGTCGAAGGGGCTCGATTGGCCATGGCGTATTCGTTCTTCCATTGGGGGGTCAGCCAATGGTCCGTCTTCGCCATCGTCGGCTTGATTATCGCGTATTTCCAATTCCGCCGAAACGCGGACGGTCTCATCTCGACGAGTCTCTCTCCGCTCATCAAAGACCGACCTTACAAACAGCCGCTCAATCAAACGATTGATATTTTAGCCGTCATTGCGACCGTCATGGGTGTCGCCACGTCACTCGGTCTCGGTGTGCTCCAAATCAACGGCGGATTGAACAGTGTCTTCGGGTTGCCGAACACGGCACTCGTCCAAGTGTTGATTATCGTCGTCCTGACCGTCTTGTTTTTGACATCGACAACGACCGGTCTCGACCGCGGCATCAAATGGCTCAGTAACATCAATCTCGGGACCGCGCTCGTGTTGATGGTGTTCGTGTTTTTCGCCGGACCGACCATCTTTATTTTAGAGACGTTCACGCTCGGATTAGGGGATTACTTACAGAACTTTATCCGCTATAGTCTCCGCCTGCAACCATACCAGCAAGGGACGTGGGTGCGTGATTGGACCATCTTCTACTGGGCATGGGCCATCGCCTGGTCGCCGTTTGTCGGTGCGTTCGTCGCTCGCGTCTCACGTGGTCGAACAATTCGTGAGTTCATCGTCGGCGTTCTCATCGTGCCGCCATTGATCGCGCTCTTGTGGATTGCCGTGTTCGGTGGAACGGCCCTCCACCTCGACTTATTCGAAGGGACATCGATCGCACAAGCTGTCGACGCAGATGTGACGAGCGCTTTATTCGTCACGTTCGCCGAACTGCCGTTTAGCTTCATTTTATCCGTCCTGTCGATTCTGTTGATTCTCACCTTCCTGATTACGTCGGCCGATTCGGCGACGTACATCATCAGCAGTATGACAACGAACGGAAGTTTGAACCCGCCGCTCAGCGTCCGGATTGTCTGGGGAATCTTGCTCGGTGGGATCGCCGCCGTTCTACTGATTGCGAGTGGGCTCGAAGGGTTGCAGACAGCCTCGCTCATCTCCGCCCTCCCGTTCACCGTCATCCTCATCTTGATGGTGTACACGTTGTTCAGCCTGTTACGAAAAGAGAACGTCCGTAAAATCAAATAAGGATGCTGGTCGCCGCAAAGGCGGCCTTTTCTTTTGAGGATGCGTTCCTTCATATTGACACGTGCAAAGGCGATTGCTACGCTTTTGTCAGCATGACACGCAAGTCAAAGGGGGAAATGATATGGCTCAAGATTTCACACGAGCGTACGCGGAAACACGCGACGCCAGCGATTCGCTCGCACCATACCGGGGAGAATTTTATTTGCCGCAAGACGGAATTTATATGGACGGGAACTCGCTCGGTCTGTTATCAAAACGGGCCGAGCAGACGCTCCTTGAATCGCTGAACGATTGGAAAGAGCTCGGGATTGATGGTTGGATGTCGGGACGCCACCCATGGTTCAACTTGTCAGAACGATTGGCCGCGCTCAACGCCCCGCTCATCGGAGCGAGAGCCGAAGAAGTGATGGTCACCGGGTCGACGACGGTCAACTTGCACCAACTCGTCGCTTCGTTCTTTAAACCGGAAGGCAAGCGGACGAAGATTTTAGCCGACACGCTCACATTCCCATCTGACATTTACGCCTTAAAGAGTCAACTCGAGCTCCGCGGACTCGACCCGGCCGAACATTTGGTGCAAGTACCGAGCCGAGATGGACGTTATTTAAATGAGGACGACATCATCGCGGCGATGACAGATGATATCGCGCTCATCGTCTTACCGACCGTCCTCTATCGAAGCGGACAAATTCTCGATATGGCGCGCCTCGCCAAAGCAGCACATGAACGTGCTATTTTGATTGGTTTTGACGCCTGTCACTCGGTCGGCGCCATCCCGCACGCGTTCCATGACTGGGGCGTCGATTTCGCCTACTGGTGCAACTATAAGCATTTGAACGGCGGACCGGGCAGCGTCGGCGGTCTGTTCGTCCATGAACGTCATTTCGGGACGACGCCGGGCTTGGCTGGTTGGTTCGGTTCACGTAAAGACAAACAGTTCGATATGGATCACACGATGACACCGGCCGATGATGCCGGCGCGTTCCAAATCGGGACCCCACACGTCTTGAGCCTTGCTCCGCAACTCGGTGCGCTCGAGATGTTCAACGAAATCGGGATGGACGCCATCCGCGAGAAATCGCTCGCTTTGACGACGTATATGGCCGCACTGATTGACGAAGTGCTCGCACCGTACGGCTTCGTCATCGGCAGTCCACGTAACGAGACACAGCGTGGTGCCCATTTGAGTCTCGAACACCCCGAGGCGGCCCGCATCTGTAAAGCGCTCAAACAACATCGCGTCATTCCGGACTTCCGGGCCCCGAACATCATCCGTTTGGCACCGGTCGCCCTGTATAACACGTTCACCGATGTGTATGACGTCGTGATGACGTTACGGACAATCATGGAAAACAAAGAATACGAGGCGTTCGAGAACGTCCGCGAAGTCGTGGCCTAAGGAGAATCAATATGAGTGAACGGATTGAACACAACGTCGAGCAATCGATTCAGACAGACTTTTCGAAAGACATGTCGTATGGGGACTATTTGCAACTCGATCCAATCTTATCGAGTCAGCACCGCCTGTCGGACCATCACGACGAGATGTTGTTCATCATCATCCATCAGACGAGTGAACTATGGATGAAATTGATTTTGCACGAACTGACCGCGGCCGTTACCGCCATCGAGACTAGCGAGCTCGAGCGTTCATTCAAGATGCTCGCCCGCGTCTCGAAAATTCAACAACAGCTCATCCAGTCGTGGAGCGTCCTCGCGACATTGACCCCGGCCGAGTATTTGGAGTTCCGAGACAAACTCGGTTCATCGTCAGGCTTCCAATCGTACCAAAACCGCCAAATCGAGTTCGCGCTCGGCTTTAAAAACGCGCGCACGCTCAGCGTCTATGCGCATGACGAGAAACTATATCCGCTTCTCGAAACGTCGCTTCAAGCACCGAGCATCTATGACATGACCGTCCGCGAAATGCATCGCCGTGGTCTTGCCATCGATGACGCCGTACTCAACCGGGACGTGACGACAGACTGGGAATGGAATGAAAGCGTCGAAGCGGCTTGGGCCGAAGTGTATCGTGACGTCGACAAGTATTGGGACTTGTATGAGCTCGGCGAGAAATTGCTTGATATCGGCAGCCAACAACAGATGTGGCGCTTCAATCATATGAGCACGGTCGAGCGAATTATCGGTCAAAAGATGGGAACCGGCGGCTCGTCCGGCGTCAACTATTTGCGACGCGTCCTCGACCACCGCTTCTTCCCTGAACTTTGGACCGTCCGGACAAAACTGTGAGGAGGACGAACACGATGACATGGATTGATGTTTCGCAACCGCTCGAAGATTCAATCACGACATGGCCAGGTGACACGACGTTCCGTTACGAAATCGCTTGGCCGATGGCCGACAGCGGTTCGGTCAACGTCGGGAAAGTGACGATGAGCCTGCATACCGGGACGCATATCGATGCCCCGTTCCATTTCGACGACGCCGGACAGCGCGTCATCGACCTTGATCCCGGTCTCTATATCGGCCCGGCCCGAGTCATCCATCTGCCCGGCCGTGAACGCATCGAGGCGACAGACTTGGACGGTTTTGACTTGACCGGCGTCGAGCGGTTGATTTTAAAGACCGACGGCTGGCCGAATAAACAAGAATTTCCGAGCCGCATCCCTGAACTCACGCCATCGCTCGCCGATCGCCTCGGTGAACTTGGGATTTATTTGATTGGTCTCGATTTGCCCTCGGTCGACGCGATCGACAGTAAAGAGATGGCGGCGCATCATGCGCTCGCCCGGAACGGCGTCCATATTCTCGAGGGGCTCGTCCTCGACCATATCGCACCCGGCGATTACGAATTGAACGCCGTGCCGCTCCCGATTGTCAAAGGTGACGGGAGTCCGGTGCGCGCACTATTGCGTCACCTCACCTAAAGAGACAGCCAAACCGGTTGTCTCTTTTTTATAGAGAGGGATAGGACAACGTTTGGCGAAATAGGTGACATACGCTTTTTGAAAGGGGGCAAACCTGATTTGCGTCGTATCCCATCTAGCATTCGAAGTCAACTGCATACGTATCGTTACGACCTCATCGCCCTGACTATCATGATTGGGTGTATCGTCATCTATGCCTATCCATTATTTTCCCCTGGAATGGTTGTCTTTAGTGACATCGCCTTCGGTCTATCTTCCGAGCGCTATATCGAAGAAATCTTCGGGGCATGGAATGAGCGTTGGAGTACGACTACTTTGTTGAACGTACCCAGACTGATTTTCATCGCACCACTTTATGGCATCAGTTTGCTGTTCGGCGCCTCAGGTCCGTTATTAGTGAAATCGTTCATCCTGCTCCTACTCGTCTTGTCCGCCTTGAGCATGTATGCGCTTGTGAAACGACTTCACTCCATTTATATCACCAAACATTTCCACTTGATGACACTCATGTCGTTCACACTCGCCGGATTATTTTATGCGTTAAACCCATGGATCATCACACGTATTCAGCACATTTATTTATTGTGTGGATACGCGTTGTTCCCATTTGCTCTTTTGCTATTTTTTAACTTGTTCGACCCGAAATTCCGACGACAATTGGACACCAATTTTTCGTTCGAGCAGCGCCTATCCCCTCGTATTTGGTTGGATGCTGTCGGTTTGTCAGTGATCTTCATGTTCATGTCGGCCGGGATTCATTATTTCTTCTTCTCAGCACTCTACATGGGCATTATGTTCATCCTCATTCTATTAAAAACGTGGTGGACAGAGCGCAAATCATTACGCGTACGCTCGCTCGTATCTTATTATCTTCGACTCATCACGGCTCTCGGGATCGTCTTTATTTTATTCAACGGGTACTGGTTTTTCATGTATGTGGGATCGATTCTCTTTGGTGCTCAAGCGTCCCAACATAATATTAATGTCACGGAAACGCTCATGCTGTTCAGTCGCCATTCATCGGTTGAAAACGTTCTGTATACGATTAGTTATTGGTGGCCGATGTTTGACCTGCACACGTTACCTCTCTCGTTTTGGATCGCAGGTGGCATCTTGTTACTGATTATCGGAATTGGGCTCATCGGAAGCTATAAACGACCGATTCATCTGTTTTTTGGTTTGCTTGCCATCGGTTTGATTGTGTTTGCGACCGGAACGTATGAATGGGTCGCACCTGGATTCGTGGCTCTTGTCACGTATACTCCACTCATAGGACCTATGTTCCGTGACCCGAACAAACTTGTCGGCTTACTTGTCGTAAGCTACAGTTTACTGCTTGCGCTCGGGCTCGGCATGCTAGATGCGCGTCAGTCCAAAACAATTCCGCGCCCGCTTTATCGTGGAGCGTTGTTATTCGGTAGCTTTTTAGCTTTGACATTGTTCATCTATCCGTATCGTGCCGTTTATATGGAGGGATTTTATAAACCAGTGGACGTTCCAAAAGAATATGCGCTCGTTCAAAATGAGATTGAAGGGAAGTGGCTCCAGTTCCCGATTGCAGATGAAATGATTCAGCCAATCACTGGTGTCGCGACACCCGAATGGAACCAAAATCCAGCACTCGGTGAGACAGCAAAACCGACCGGTGACTTTCAGGTGTACAGTTCACGCCAAAACACCGTCTTCCATCATGAAGCTTCGACACCCGCGATTCGATATTTGTTCTCCCTGTTACAGTACCTTCTTGATACGGGACGTTCCGATGAAGCAAGTCATTTAATCAACGTATTCGGCGTCGATCAGTTTGCGTATCGAGATGAATATTTAGGAATGGACGAGCGTCAACAGTTTAATTTGGAGATGCTTGAACTCCAGCAGAATTTGCTAAAAACAAAACAAATCGGACTGTTCACATTATTTGATGTCGTTGCTCCGCTCCCGGACCGAACTGTCCCACAGCTCATCGTTACGCCATACGGTCTCGAACGCTCCATCTCGTATGCGGCACTTCCTCAGTACGAACAAGGGAAGCAATCTATTTTATACACGACCCAACAACATAGTGATGACTTTAAATGGTTACGTCCCGGAGATGCCATCGAGATGATTGAACAAAAAGACATGCTGTTGAGCCAAGTATCTGATCTGTATTATTGGAAGCCATTCGAAGCGATTGACTCTGCTAATCCGTTTTTGACATGGGGGAAAACGCTCTTCGCTAACAATGATTGGCGTTGGTACCTACAGACACAGGGTGTGAAAGATCCCGCATTCGATCTCGATTACGGGGATGGTGTCGGACTTTCGTTCGCTTCAGCGCGAATCGACGCCCCGCCGTACGCATTGAATGATTTGCCGACAAAACAAGTCGCATCATTCAACTCCATGCTTGAGGACGAAACATTTTTTAAAGCGGACAATCCAGATGTCATCGAACTGTCTCCAAATCCAATCTCGTCGGATAACACACTTCCCCTTCTACAGGCAGAAGTCGCCAAAGGTGACCCGAACTATATTTGGCAAGTTGCCAAGTCTGGATTATTGCCAGCTTTGCCGAATAATGCCTATCGTTTCAATATTGTCGCTTCTGGTCGTGGTGTTGATCGGCTTCATGTCAAAGTACGTTTCTTTGACGAATCCGGTGAAGAGATTGACCAGACCTATGTCGTCGCACCTCGTGACTCCGGGAATTTGGACGGAATTCATTTACGAGGCGAATATGTGACACCAAAAGCGGCGAAAATGATGCGAATTGATTTATTGAGTTACCAAAAACCCGAGCGTAAAACGTTTTGGTGGATTCACGACATTCAAATCGAGAGCTTTGAGTCACATATGATTCCAAACACTTTCTCAATCACAAAAGATCCACCACCCGGCCGTTATATCGGATTTGCACGTGTATTGCTAAATCAAAGCGGTGGACAACTTGATTTTCAAATCAATCAAGAGCATAAAGTGGTCGATACGAAGCGTCAAAGTGGTGCTCGACTCGAATGGATTCCACTCGGCACATATGATATTGAGTCAGAATCGACAACCATCACCGTCGAGAATACGGTTGGATTCAATGCCGTGCAAAATATCGTTCTCGTCCCAGAAGACGAATGGACATCGCTTCAACAGTCATTGAAGAACGAGCTCGAACAGACGAATACGTTTATGGTGCTCGAGGCTGAACAAGACTTTGATTATGCTGGAACCATTCAATCCGAGCGAAATTATCCGTCATTCAGTTTAGGGAAAGGCGTGTCGCTGACGTCCGGAACATTAAAACGGTCCATCGATCTCGCGGAAAACGGTACGTATCGCCTTCATCTCAACTTGACGCCACCTTTGTCAGCAGACGGCACCGTTCGATTACGTCTTTTGAAAGAAAGAGACATTGTTTATGAGCAAACCGTTGATACTGAAGCAATTCGTCAATTGCCTGATGTGAAAACGAAAATCGGCGAACAAACCGTCACCTACGATTCGCTTCGTCGTGACTTTCCTTACGCGTTACAATCACTCGACGACGTTCATCAATCGTTGAAGCGCTGGACCCTTTCGGATGTGAAGCTCAAGGCAGGTCATTATACGCTCGAAATTTCAGTGGATAGCGCCGTTCCTACACGCATCGAATTGGCAGATCTACGAAAGTTTGATCCGAATGAAATCGTTGTGACCGAACCGCTCGCCACTCCCGAAGCAGCTGCAACATGTGCAACGTGCGTCTCCATTACACAAGACATGTACGAAGCGACGCTTCAAAATGACACGTTCGTCGCCACCTATGAACCGACATGCTCTTGTGACTGGTATATATTTGCCTCTGAACAAATCGAAGCCTTACCTAATCGAGAATACTTAGTTGAATTCGAGGCACGAAGTGAAGCGGTTCGAAATCGTCACGTGAAAATGTATTACCTCGACGAACAACGACGCGTCATCGGTACCGACTTCATCAGTGAGGTCGAGGAAAATCGTAAATCCGAATGGAATCGATACGAGCAAATTTTGATTCCACCAGAAGGTACCACTTCGATGCAACTTCATATTTGGGCACGAGGAAATATCGAGACAGCGGGACGGCTCGAAATGAAGAATTTAAACGTCGTCCGCTATGACCATCTCATGTTGACAGATCAAGTCATGGTCGAGGAAATAACGGAACGGCCACTCTTTTCTTCTACAAAGCCTGTGGCCTTAGATGTAAAGCGCAATTTGATGAAACGACAAGTCACGCATGACGAAGCACTAGATCGCTTCACATTGAATGATTCCCCCTCGCCGCTCTTTCGACTGACGGCGGACGGGATTTCACAGCGGGGAGAGATTGCTTTGAACGGCGTGACGCAACTTTACACAGCTTCTGAAAACGATGTACAGGTAATCGCCGTGTTACGTCCCGTCTTTTTCATCGGTTTGATCCTCCTGTTGTTGGCTACCCCACTGTCTTTCGTCTTTTATTGGAATGCACGTCAACCAGAGCCATTTATTCGCCGTCTCCGAAGAAACTTCGCCCGAGCCAGAGGCGATTCAGCGAATGACTAATTGGGCCAAATCACTGTGAATGAAGCGTATCCGGTATATGGTTGTCCATTTAAAAGAGGACGACCTTCAACAATTTACTGTTGAAGGTCGTCCTCTTTTTCAGTCGATCAGCTCTTTAACGCTTTGTTCGATTCAACGCCCGTTGCCGTCTGATGAGTGATCCCATCGTTTTAAGAAAAGCAATTGAATCTTTAACCAAATCCACATGTGACCCTTCACGCTCAATACAGGTTACCGGTTGCTGATACACACGCAAACGCTCTTTTTTTGCGGCATACATCATCTCTAAATCGATGGCAAACCCGCTTGTCGCACTTAAATAAGGCAGCAAGCGCGGAATCGCTCGACGATTAACGATTTTTAGACCTGTTTGTGAATCGGACACGCCCTTCGGTAAAAACGGTTTGGTAATGAGCCGCTTCGTAAAACTGACAAACGTTCTGATTAAATTTCGATCTTCAATCGTCATATCTTTCGTTCCGATGACAAGATCATAATAATCGTTCTCGGCAATACTTAATAGTTGCGCGATATCATCCACTTTAAAGGAGTTATCCGCATCGACGAACACATAATATTCGCTCGAGATATGCGTCATTCCTTCGATAAAAAGACCGGCTTTTTTCGTATTTTGCTCTAACTCATACATTTTCAAATAATCAATTTTAAATAGTGTATCGGTCGCATTCATCACGATATCCCGGTACTCATTCAATAGACGTTTTGATTGATCGGAAGAAGCATCATCAATAAAATAGATTGAACTGTGTAAATAATTTCGTTCAATCATCTTCGTCAGTGAAGTCAAAAAAGCATGAATGTGTGAAAACCGTTTTTCTTCATTAAAAATTGGTAATATAAAGGCTACAGTCCCTTTTTTTATTGAATATTCTGGATGGATAATACTTTGTATTTCAGCGAACAATTCATCTGGATATTCTTTTCTGTAATAAAATATTCTAAATATTCCATTACCTAACAGTTGATTAAAGGGAAACTCTCGATGACGTCGAATAACATCTTCAACCCACATAATCGAGGCGTGCGGATGGTACTTTCGTAGTTTTGAAACGATTTCAATGCCTCTACTCTGATTCGTAACGTCAATAATATAAGCCTTCACTTGATCTTTCACAGCACGAATGTGGGGTGAAATGACTGGATCTTCACTACGATTTAATTCAGACAGAACCAATTCGTAGTGTGGGATGCTTGATGTATAGGGAATATTCCGTTCTCGGTCTGTAAAAATAACTACTTTCCCTTTATCCATCTGGAATTGTCCTCCTTAACAGTTATTTAAGAGAGAGAGGCGATTGTATTGAAAGTGATGATAAGCCGCTACTCGATATTACTCATTTTTCCCGTTTTAGACGCATTGCTGAATATTATCAACTACTCTTATCACTTCTTTTTAGCACGAGGTCTGACAAATCAAGATTATGGCCTATTGAATGCCTATCTCGCACTCCTCGGCTTACTACTTATTATCGGTAGCGCGGTTCAATGGATTGTCACAAGAAATCTAGGGCAACAAATTGCCACCGATTATCGGTACATCCAACGATCACTTCTACTTTTTGCTGTAGCGATATCTGTTGTATTATTCTTACTTATCCCATATATTCTTCCTTTATCTAGAATTAACCTTTTTTTCCTTTTCGTCACGGTGTTTTTCCACATTCTCGTGTCATTTCGACGAGGTGTCTTACAGGCGAATGAACGGTTTTACGCGCTCACCTTATCCTACTATGTAGAGGCCATCACGAAAGTAATGGTCACTTGGATTTTCCTTGAACAGTTAGACATCACGTTAGCGTTAATCGGGATTTTAATCGGAATGATTTTGACCTATGTCATGAGTACGAGACAAGCTGACTTCCCTGAAGCGACTGGTGAAAAACAGTTCCACGGGTTATTTCAGCTCATTCACGTTCAAATCGTTATGACGTTATTTTTTTCGGTTGACAGCCTGCTCGTCACGTTGTTCTTTCCTGACCTAGTTGGTGACTACTCGGTCAGTCTTCGTTTCAGTCAACTCGTCCTATTCGTCTGCCTCTCTGTTTTCCAAGTTATTCTGCCTCGACTTAGCCGGGCATCTGAAACACCTACTTTTTTGTCTTTTGAGCGTACTGTTTTCCGGTTGCTTCTTGCAGCACTTGTCATTGTTACCGTGACGTATTATGTCATGATTCCGTCAATCGTACCTTTGTTTTTCGGTCAAGGATATGACCAGGCCGGCTATTTCGTCCGGTATATGATTTTCACTTATATCGGAATTATCATTGTTCAGTACGAGGCGATGCTACAGTTCATTTCGCGAAATCATCGTTACTTACGTTGGTATTGGGCTTTATTTATTGTCTTCCTGACAGCCCTCTTTTTATTCCGACAATCCATTGAAACCTGGTTGCTCGCTCAAGCTGTCGTCTTACTCGGCGGATCGCTCTTACTACGTGCACGCTTTAATTATGAACGGCATCAACTGCTCAAGGAGGAATCACGATGAAACCTACTTTACTCTGCCTTTCTTGGCGAGATATCCATCACCCAAATGCCGGTGGCGCCGAAGTATTCACCCATGAAATGTTGAAGTATGTTTCATCTCGATTTAATATCATCCATTTGTCTCCGCAGATTGAAGGGAGAGAAGATGAGGAATGGACGGATGGGGTACGTTACATTCGAAAAGGAACGAATGTAACGAGTATCGTCGAGGCACGTCGATATTATAAATCACACGAAAAGCAAATCGACCTTGTCATTGACCAAATGAACACACACCACTACTTCACACCACTTTATGTCCCAGCGTCTAAACGTGTGTTATTTATCCACCAATTGACACGTGAAATTTGGCGAATCAATCTCTCGCCACCTGTCTCATGGCTCGGGGCTTTGAGTGAAACGACACGATTGCGTCTCTATCAACATAACGATGTTTTAACGGTAAGCCAATCGACCGCCGATGACTTGATTGATGTCGGAATTCCCGCGCATCGTATCGAAATATTACCCGAAGGATTGAATTTCACACCATGGCCTGAAACAAAATGGCGCTCGAAAGAATTGAATCCAACATTTTTGTACGTCGGAAGGATGTCCGCTTACAAAGGGATTGATGACGCGTTTAAAGCTTTTTTGTCTATCAAACGTGATTTTCCGACCGCTCAACTATGGATTATCGGGAAGAAAAATGAGGCATACGTTGAACAACATCTCAACCCGCTCATCCCGAGCGAGGTTCAACGTGACATTCACTATTTCGGCTTTGTCAGTGAGGAAGAAAAGCTAGAACGAATGAGTCGAGCGACGGCCTTACTCTTTCCATCTCGACGCGAAGGATGGGGCTTGACTGTAAGTGAAGCAGCTGCCGTCGGAACACCGACCATCGTCTATGATGCTCCTGGTTTACGTGACGCTGTCCAATACGGAAAACTCGGTTATATGACGATGCAAAACACACCAGACGCGCTTGCCTTAGAGATGCGACGTTGTTTAAACGATTCAGGCCATTATGAACGTGTGAGGCACGATGCTCATGCATTTGCGAAAACGTTGCAATGGAGTCGTACCGGTTCTTGTTTTGAGCATTGGCTCACTCGAAAACTTAATATTTCGACTCAAGAAGGGAGAACCTCATGATTGGAATTGCGATGTCCACATACTGTAACGCAGAAATAATCAACGAGACTATTGAATCTATTCAACGACAAACCGCAGCATTTGTCTGTGTGATTGCAGATGACGGCTCGACCGATCATACGGTAGACGTCATGCGTCAATTGACCAAAGACGACGACCGCTTTATCATCTTGCCACTTCCACACGGTGAACGTGGAATTGCTCGTAAAGAAGCGATTGGGAAACTTAAATCACTGCCTATCGATTTTTTGTACGTCATCGACTCTGACATGGTGCTATCAGAGGGTCTGTTGACCAGTTGCGTCCTTTATCTTCAACACAACGAAGATGTCGGCGCACTAGTCATTCCTGAACAAGCATATAGCACGTATGATAATTTCTTCACGAAAGTAAAAGTGTTTGAACGAAATTTGTTCCAAATCCCTGAAGAACAGATTGATCGGCGTTCAATCGAGGCAGCTCGATTTTGGCGAATTGAGGCATATGAAGCATCTGGTGGCATTAACCCGACTCAGATTAGTTTCGAAGAGACACAGCCCACGATTCGTTACGTCCAGAGCGGCGGGGCGATTCGACGGGCAACGTTCACGTCTGTCAAACATAACGAGAAACAAGTAACACTTCACAATTTGCTCGAAAAGAAAAGATATTACTTCCAGGTCATGCCGCAAACCCTTGAAACAGAAGAAGGAGGCTTTCGTAAAGCAATCTCGCGCTGGTATTTTTTCAGGCCGGTTTTGTATCATTCGGCTAACTTAAAAAAATATAGACGACATCCAATTTTAGCAATCGGTGTCGCCTACATGTATGTTCGTTTGACTTGGGTCGGTGTATATCAATTAATTACCCATAAGTTCGGGAAGAATGCCCCCGCGACTGGTACAAAATAAATTCTCCATACTGTGTCGGAATGGCAAAGCGTTTCATTTCGTTTGTTTCAGGTGCATTGAAAGGAACTATCAGGCTCTCTGCACTGATTACCTCACCATTTTCATAAAACAAACAATATGCATGTCCTAAATCATCTAAAAACTTCGTCAACAGTTCTGCGACCCGATGCTTGTTTGTTTTTAAGTTCACGGCCTCTTTTCCAATGTCTTGAATAACTCGTATCATAAACTGATCGATTTTGATGGGCTTCGTCATAATCCGTTTAACGTTCCCATAGTTCACCGAGGCAATCAACGTATGCGTATGCGTATAATCCGTCAACACAATCTGGTGAATCAGCGGATAATTTTTCTTAATATACGCCAACAACTCGACTCCATCCGTTTGTGGCAATCTCAGCTCAGTGATGACAACATCAATATCGCTCATTTTTAAAATTTTTACTGCTTCTGTCGCTTCTGTCGCTTCAAACATAATTTCACCTTGCTGTGTCAATAAACGGGACAACGTCTTTCTCGTATCATCATGCGGTTCGACGAGTAGATAGTTTGCCATGATCAGTACCTCCATAATTTTAAATGAGAAAGGATGTCTCGCCTATGAAACTCCTCTTATTATCAGGTGGATCCGGAAAGCGTTTATGGCCACTTTCAAATGATGTCAACTCCAAACAATTTATCCGGCTGTTAGACGATGGGAATGGCGCAAAGCAATCGATGATCGAACGTGTCTTTCAACAGTTAAACGATATGGATTTTGCAAAAGACGCGTATATTTTGACGAATGCCCAGCAACAGGACGCCATTGTTTATCAGATTGGGACGGAAGTAAACATTATCACGGAACCTAGTCGACGCGACACGTTCCCTGCTATCGTTTTAGGCGCCAGTTATTTAAATGAACAACAGATTGATTCGGACGAGACCATTTTAGTTATGCCGGTGGACGCCTATGTGGATACACGTTTCTTTAAATATTTTCCGCAAATCGACAAAGCTGTTCAACAGAGCAACGGGGCGATTCATTTGATTGGGGTTACCCCACTCCATCCGACTTCAAAGTACGGATATATCGTTCCGAACGAAACAACACAAGTCTCATCCGTACGACTCTTTCAAGAAAAACCTGATGTAGAGGTCGCCAAAGCACTTATTCAACAAGGTGCGCTTTGGAACTGCGGGGTGTTCGCTTGTAAACTCCACACGTTATTGGACCAATTAAATGAATTACAGCTCCCCCTCACGTATAGCGAACTATCGCCACATTATGATCAGCTTGAAAAAACTTCGTTTGATTATGCCGTGGTCGAACACGCTGAATCAGTGTTTGTTCATCGATATAACGGATATTGGAAAGATTTAGGAACGTGGAATACATTAACTGAGGAAATGACTGAAACAAGCCACGGTCAAGTCGAATTGTTTGATTCAGAAAATACACATGTAATTAATGAATTGAATTTACCGTTGCTGGGAATCGGCTTAAATGATCTTGTCGTCGCAGTGAACGCCGATGGAATTTTAGTAGCAACCAAGGAATCGACTCCTCAATTAAAAGATTATTTAGCTGCCTCAGATCATTATCCGAAATTTAAATGGAAACGTTGGGGCCAGTCGGAAGTGATTCATCACGAAACACTTGCTTCCGGTCACTACAGCGTCACACGCCGAATGTTTGTACATGCGGACAAAGAATTGAGTTATCACTATCACGAAATGACAGATACAATTTGGACAATCTTACAAGGAAGTGCGGTAGTAACCATCGATGGACAAACGTTCGAAGCCAAACCGACGGATGTCATTACGATCAAAAAAGGAGCAGCCCACACGCTCAAAGCACATGAAAACCTTATTCTTATTGAGGTGCAACATTCGGAGACGCAGACACTTGATGACGTTTGCGCTGTGCCACTCCCGCAGGATAGACGGTCGTGACGCGATGTGTCGTTGGAACGGGGATTTCACTTGTGATTATTTCCACCTGGCCAGTAATCGAGTGAGGTCCTTTTCCCTTGGGGATAAAATAATGTTCTCCCGCTTGGATTTTTCGCCCACCCTCTTTACTGTGGACGTACCCGTGTCCAGAGAGGACAGATAACAATTGGAATGTCTCAGATTGTTCTAACGCGAACGAAGCGCCATCAACTTGATATCGGCGAATCGTAAAAGCTGGTTTCGAAATGAGCTCTGTCATTCTTTCAGCTGGTAAATTTGTTTGAATTAAATCACGAGTCTGTAATTCCGGAATTGTCATGACTTCAATTGCTTTATCGATGTGAAGTTCGCGAAGCATACCAGCATCATCCGTTCGTTCAAAATCATAAAGACGGTATGTGCGATCGCTCGTTTGTTGAATTTCTAGAAGTACAATCCCTGGCCCAAGTGCATGAACCGTACCGCTAGGAATATAAATAAAATCTCCTTTCTTTACGGAGCGCTTTTTTAAGCGAGTCGCCCATTCTTTATTGTCAACGCACGTATAAACCTCTTGCCTCATTCGGAATGTGTGTCCAATAATGATTTCAGCACCCGGTTCTGCATCCACTATATACCAGCACTCATCTTTTCCAAATTCTTCTTGCTCCAATTTTTGAGCTTGCTCATCATTCGGATGAACCTGTACCGATAAATATGAGCGTGCATCTAACAGTTTGATATGAAGAGGAAAGGTCTCAAACGGGTAATGACCGAATAAGGCAAGTCGTTCCGTTTCCCATAGATGTGCAAGTGTCTGACCGATATACGGACCGTCTTCAAACACCGTCATGCCATTCGGATGAGCTGAAACGCCCCAACATTCACCAATATCGCCTGGCGGTAGTTCAAAATCAAATAGCGTCTCTAATTGACGTCCTCCCCAAATACGATGCTTGAATACCGGTTTGAGTTTATACATACAAGTTGCGTTTCCATAAAAGAGAAACGACTCCTCCTTTCGAATATAATTATTCTAAATATACCCTTAATAAGGCATCTTTTACTCATTTTTTCCCAACTCAATATGCTTATTACACAATTTATGAATAAAAAAAACTCGCTCTCAATCGATTAAAAAATCTGAAGAGAGCGAGTCTGCTGACTATTTATTTAATTAACTCGAGATCGACTGGGATATTCTCTTCCACTGTCTCCCCTTTTAAGTGGTTCACAGCGGCTTCGACACCGAGCTTTCCGATTTCGGTCGGTTTTTGAGCGACCGTCGCAGCCATCGTTCCGTTTTCGACCGCCTTGACCGCATCATCCGTCGCATCAAAGCCGATGACTTTCACGTCTTTCAATCCTGCACTGTTGAGCGCCTGCACGGCACCGAGTGCCATTTCATCGTTGTGCGCGAATACGGCGACGATGTCTTTATTGTCTTGGAGGATATTCTCCATAACCGTCAACCCTTGAGCGCGGTCAAAGTTCGCCGATTGTTTGGCAACGACATCGAGCTTTCCATCGATTGCTTCGTTAAACCCTTGGCCGCGATCACGTGTCGCTGACGCCCCAGGAATCCCTTCAAGTTCAACAACTTTCCCACCTTCGCCGACGAGTTCGACCATGTACTCACCAGCAAGTTTTCCGCCAGCGACGTTATCTGACGCCACGTGTGCGACGACATCGCCTGACTCGGCGTTCCGGTCGACCGTGATGACCGGGATGCCCGCATCGTTCGCACTTTGAACGGCCGCGCCGACTGCTTCCGAATCGGTCGGGTTGATGAGAATCAAATCCATCCCTTTTTGAATCATGTCTTCGACGTCGCTCACTTGTTTGGCCGCGTCATTTTGAGCGTCCGCCACGGTGAGTGTCGCGTCGAGTTGCTTCGCTTCTTCTTCCGCCCCGTCTTTCAATGCGACGAAGAACGGGTTATTTAGTGTCGAAATCGAGAGCCCGATTTTGAAGTCCCCATCTTTTGTCTCTTGCTCCGAACTTGTCCCCGGTTGTTCCGTCGAACAAGCCGCCATGACGACCATTGTCAATACGAGTAGCCAAGCTGTCCATTTTTTCATCTTCCGTTTCCCCTTTCGATGATTAAGCGTTTTGTTTCCGATCGAGCAATACCGCGAATAAAATGACGGCCCCTTTGACGACGAGTTGGAAAAATGACGAGACGCCAAGAAGGTTCAAACCGTTGTTCAACGTGCCGATAATGAGCGCCCCGATGAGCGTCCCGACAATCCAACCACGCCCTCCAGCAAGACTCGTTCCCCCGAGAACGACCGCCGCGATGGCGTCAAGTTCATATGACGTCCCGGCCGTCGGTTGGGCCGAGTTGAGACGCGACGTCAAGATAATTCCTGCGAGCGCTGCCAGCATACCCGACAACGAGTAAATCATGACTTTGACTTTATTGACCCCGATGCCCATCAGTTTAGCGGCTTCCTCGTTGCCACCGATCGCGTACGTGTGGCGACCGAACGTCGTCTTTTTCAAAATGAAATAGAGGACGCCGAACGCGATCAACATCGTAATCGCCGGTACCGGGATAATCCAGAAATAGCCACGGCCGAGCATCTCGAACCACGTCGAGTCGCCTAAACCGGTAATCGGACGACCATCCGTATAGACGAGCGTCAAGCCTCGGTAAATCGTCATCGTCGCCAGTGTCGCGATGAACGGTGCGACTTTTCCGTACGTGATGACGGCACCGTTGAATGCACCGAGCACAGCTCCGGCAATCAATCCAAGTGCAATCGCCATAATCGCGTGTTGCCCATCGACCATCATACCGGCCACAAACGCCGACGATAGCGCCAGGATCGAACCGACCGACAAGTCGATGCCGCCTGTCAAAATGACGAACGTCATCCCGAACGCAATCAGCGCGTTGATCGAGACTTGGCGTAAGACGTTAAAGATGTTGTTCAATGAGAGAAAACCTGGCTCGAGCGCGGTCACCACAACGATGATGGCGAGCAAACCGAACAACGGTCCAAGTTTTTGCCCCCAACCAAGCTTTTGCGGTCGCCCTAATGCAGTCGCTGCTTTCAATTCCATATCATTGTCCCCCTGTCGCGTATGTCATGACTTTTTCTTGCGTCGCCTCGTCTTTCGTTAACGTCCCCGTGACGACGCCTTCTCGCATGACGACAATCCGGTCACTCATCCCGAGCACTTCAGGTAAATCGGACGAGACCATGATGATGGCGACACCCGATTCAGCGAGTTCACTCATGATCGTATAGATTTCTTTCTTCGCCCCGACGTCGACACCGCGCGTCGGTTCATCGAGAATCAAGACGTCCGGCTCGGCGCCGAGCCATTTACCAAGGACGACTTTTTGTTGGTTCCCACCCGAGAGCGACTTCACTTTTTGCTCCATCGAATGGTGCTTGACGCGCAGTTTTTTCAAATACCCGTCCGCGAACTGCTCCTCTGCTTGACGCGAGATGATCGTCCCTTTCGCTCGTTTGTCGAGCGTCGGCAGCGATAGGTTTTCGCGCAATGAGAAGTCGAGGAGCAACCCCTCGCCTTTCCGGTCTTCCGTCAAAAAGGCGATGCCGTGTCGGATGGCGTCGACTGGCTGCTTGATCCGGATTTCTGTACCGTTCAATTTGACGATGCCGGCTTTGGCCCGGTCGGCTCCGAACAAGGCGCGCATCACCTCGGTGCGTCCGGCTCCCATGAGTCCCGAGAACCCGACAATCTCACCAGCCCGAACGTCGAACGAGACATTGTGGAACCGGTTACCTATCAATCCATCCACTTCAAGGACAACGTCTCCGATGGTCGCGTTGCGATCCGGATACCGTTCGCCAATCTCACGTCCGACCATCTCTTTCACGATTTCTTCAAACGATGTGTCGTCGATGCGGTGTGTCCCAATTGACACCCCGTCGCGGAGGACGGTGATGCGGTCGCACAGTTCAAAGATTTCTTCCATCCGGTGCGAGATATAGATGATGGATACACCTTGGTCCCGTAACGCCCGCGACACCGAAAATAACGCGCGAATCTCTCGGTCGGTCAAGGCCGCAGTCGGCTCATCCATGACGATGACTTTCGCATCCGTCATGAGTGCCTTCGCAATCTCGATCATCTGTTGTTGGCCGACAGATAAGTTCTTGGCGAGCTCATCGACTTCCATGAACACGTTCAGTTCCGCTAAGTACTCTCGTGCCCGTCGTTTCATCTCTTGCTGTTTGATGACACCGAACGGACCCGTCAATTCTCGACCAAGGAACAAGTTTTCCATCACCGTCAATTCCGGTAGTATGTTCAACTCCTGATGAATAAAAGCGATACCTGCTCGTTCGGCTTCTTTCGGATGTTTAAACTGACGTATGGCCCCATCGATGACCACTTCGCCTTCATCCTGTGCGTGAAGACCAGTCATGACTTTCATGAGCGTCGATTTACCGGCCCCATTTTCGCCCATCAACGCATGAATTTCGCCGGGTAACAATTCGAAGTCGACGCCTTTCAATACACTGACCGGACCGAACGACTTATGGATGCGCTTCAACTGGATGTGCATCGAACCCCTCCTTAAAATAAAACGCCGGCGTGCAAAATGACGTTCGCGTACGGTGTCGCTTCACCTGTTCGAATGACGACTTTCGCCTGTTCGACTTCGCGTTTGAACGCCTCGTGCGAGCACGTTTTCACCGTGTCGAACCGTTCAGTCAATGCTTTTGCGATCGGTTCGTTCTCCGTGAACATTTCATCGGCTACGGTGATCTGTTCGATGACCATGTCCGCCTCGACGGCATCGAGCACATCGAGAAATGATGGTTCGCCTAGTCGGAGCGCCAAATCGACTCGCGCCACACCGTTAGGAATCGGTAATCCGCAGTCCGCGATGACAATCGTGTCCGTATGCCCCAAGTCGGCAAAAATTTTCGTCAAATGACTATTAAGTATTCCATGTTTTTTCATCACACTCGCTCCAATCGTCTTGTGACATCATCTCGTTTCGGCATGCCGCCTTGGGCTCCGAACCCTTCCACACTCAAACCTGAAGCGACGACGGCAAACCGCGCAGCTTCTTGTAACTGGTTCCCTTCCACGAGGGAAACTGCGAGAGCACCGTTGAACGTATCCCCAGCCCCGGTCGTATCGACGACGTTGGCCGAAATCGCCGGGATGTGTTGAATCATCTCACCGTCAAAGAAACGGACGCCGTTGACGCCTTCCGTCACAATCAGCTTGTTCGGATAGCGCCGCAATAGATCTTCAAGCGGTATATCCCCAAACAAGTCACGGCACTCATGCTCGTTCGGTGTCACGTATGTCACATTCTCAAACAATGTATCCGTGAGCGCTTGTGACGGCGCCGGGTTCAACAGGACCGGGATGTTGCGGGACCGGCAGTATGCACTCACTTGTTCAACCGTCTCCATCGGAATCTCGAGCTGTAGCAAGACGAGTGTGTGTTCATCAAGCAATTGGTCGAGCTCTGTCTCTGTGAAACGCACTTGTTTGTTCGCCGATTGGACGACGACAATCGAATTATCGCCTTCGGCGAGCACGATGTGCGCCGTCCCAGTCACTTCGTCATCGATTGTCTGTAAGTGGCTCGTTCCGACTCCGTTCTGTTCAAAATTTTGGTTTATACGCTGTCCGAATTCATCGGACCCGATACAACCGACTATCTCGACTTGTGCTCCGAGTCGGGCGGCAGCCACTGCTTGGTTGGCCCCTTTTCCACCAGGTACTGTCTGGAACGTCTGCCCGATAACAGTCTCTCCTGCATGCGGACGTTTAGCTGTCGTGACAACTAAATCCATCGATACACTTCCGATGACCACAATCCGGTTCATGTGTCATGCCCCTTTCGTTTCGTCGTCTGTCGTTCCGTCAACGTGACAGGTAACAAGATTTCTTTCGTCGCCGTCTCTTTTTTCTCAATCAAATCAAGGAGTCGCTCTGTCGCGCGACGTCCCATCTCATAAATCGGTTGCGCGATCGTCGTGAGCGGGGGCGACGTCATCTCGCCGAGCTCAATCCCGTCGTAGCCGATGATTTGTAAGTCTTCCGGCACCCGTACGTTCCGACGTAATGCTTCCTGCAACACGGCGGCGGCGATGACATCATTGGCGGCGAACACCCCATCGAACGGCCAATGCTCATCAAACAACGTTTGGGACGCAGTGAGTGCCTCTTTGAACGTGAAACTCGAATGCGTCATGCCAACGAGATGCTCGCCCGCCACATCAAGAAAGCCGTCGGTCCGGCGCTTTACCGTTTGAAGATGCTCAGGGCCCCCGATATGAGCGAGCCTTGTCGCACCACAACTCAACAATGTCTCGGCTGCGAGCCGTCCGCCCTCGTACCCGTCCGAGATGACGGCATCGATCCCGGATTTGACGATACGGTCGAGCGCGACCATTGGTAACTCTAACTTTTCATAGTTCGGATTGTCCGAATGGTTCGTCGTGATGATCAGCCCATCGACATGCATCGTCTGGAGCGCGATCAAGTACGTCTGTTCTTTCGCAAGTTGCTCGTCCGTGTTGCACAGGACGACTTGATAGCCGTGTTGATTCGCCACGTCTTCGATGGCTCGGGCCAGCTGTGGAAAGAACGGGTTGGTGATATCCGGCATAATCAAGCCGATCAAACCCGATGTTTTGGTGAATAAGGAACGAGCGACCCGGTTCGGCGCGTAGTCGAGCTCGGCGATGGCCCGCTCGACGGCTTCCCGCGCCTCTGCACTCACATAGCCGTTATTGTTCATGACACGGGACACGGTCGCGACAGAAACGTTCGCCCGTTTGGCCACTTGTTTGATTGTCGCCATCTCGGCCCCTCCTTTTGGTAACGCTTACAAACACATCATAATGTGTAACCGGTTACATATCAAGTATTAATTTTTCTGCATTCAAAAAACGTCTGACTCATCGTTGAGCCAGACGTTCCTCATACGTTTCTTTCATCACGACATAGATGAGGCTTTGGACGGTACGCCCGTCTAAGCGCGTCAACTGTTGAGGTGTCGTGAACGCGTACGTGAAACCGGTCTTCTCGACGACACGACGTGACTGGTCGTTGAAGTCAAAGTGACCGCACCAGATGCGTTCGAGGCCGAGGTCCTCAAAACCGTGTCGCATCACTTCACGGACAGCTTCCGGGATATAGCCTTTTCCCCAGTAGGTCGGGCTTAACACGTAGCCAATCTCGCGCTGCCGGTCATGCTGAATCTCTGGGTCCGGACGGCGATCATGCAACCCGAGACTGCCGATGACCTCACCTGTCTCTTTTAACGTAATCGCCCAAACATCTTGGTCTTGTTGAAATAGTCGGATGACGTCGCGTGTCTCGTCGACCGATTGATGCGGCGCCCAACCCGCCTTCGGCCCGACCCGCTCGTCTTTCGCATAGTCAAACATCGGTTCGGCATCCTCGAGTTGAAATGCCCGTAGCCGGAGTCGATCTGTAACAAGTTGAATCATAGTGTTCTTCCTTTCTGTCGTTTCCCTCGGATTCGTTCCGGGAATGAATCCATGAGGAGGGATCACAATGCCGTTTGATTATGATTTAGATTTTGACACGATTGATTTCCGCAAACAACCCGGCCTGTATCGGGTCGGACGCGGCGAGCAAGGTGTGTTGCTCGTCGAACCTTATAAAAGTGAGATTTTGCCACATTGGCGCTTCAAAACGCCCGACATCGCTCGACAGTCTGCCGATGAGATCATGGAACTGTTCGAAAAATACCGAGCCGCTGATGATTTTGTCGGCATGGATATGGCTCGCAAATTCATCCAAATGGGCTATACCCGGGCGAGACGTTACGCCAACTACAAAGGCGGCCGCAAATATAAAGACGATGGTGACATCCACGACCGACAAATCGACGAGGAAAAAGCGGAATCGGCCCGCATCTTCAAAGAGCGATGGGACGAGATTCGAGCTGACGCGGACTACTTGAAACGAAAGAAAGTCCATCAGAAACAGTACGGCTGATTATTGGTTCATGACAAGAAAACAGGTCTGCTTTTTTTCAAACGACGCGACATGTCGAAACCCTAGCTGCTCATAAATATGGATGGCCCGTCGATTGAACGCGGCCACCGTCAAGCGGAGTGGTTTGCCTTCACGCGCCGCTTCTCGCATCACCATCCGAACGAATTGGCGGCCATGCCCTTGGCCGGTTCGGTCAGGATGCATGCCGAGGCCGATATCGGTATAGGTGTCGTCGTAGACGTATGTATCATTCGTCACTTGAGCGTAAACGCCCAGACAATAGAAGCCGATCAACGCCCTGTCATGGACGGCTCGGTACGCCATCAGTTCATCGAGCCCTTCTGCTGAGGCTTCTTGGTTATAGAAATCATATGGTGCCTCGTACGTCCACGCTTGAATCACGTGGGCGTCTTGTCGCGTCATCGGGCGAATGTCCATGACAACCTCCTTTCTCACATCTCTTTTTGTTCGTGTTCAGGGGCGTAAATTCCTCCATGCATCAAAAAAGGATGGGTCGCCCCATCCTCACTTCCGTGTCCACGTCGCCGTGATATCGACATCGGCCGCGTGCATCAAATTATTGATTGGGCACCGGGCCTCGACGCCTTTTTGGAGCGCCGCAATCCGTTCATCCGACTCGGTCGTGTCAAGCACAATGCTAACGTGTACTTTTTCAAAATACGTCCGCACCCCTTCGACGCCTTGGAAGCCGCGCGGGTCGAGTGTCCCTTCCGTCACGAACGTCACCCCGTCGTAGTTGAAGTCTTGATCTTGAGCCACGTAGGCGATCATGATCGTCGTACACGATGATAACGCTCCAAGTAAGTATTCGAGCGGGTTCGGACCGGCGTCCGTCCCGCCGAGACGTTCCGGCTCATCGACAACGAACGGTTCGAGGTCACGCACGTGCACTGTCGTCTTCACACTCGTCGCTTCCCCTTCAGCACGCATCGTCACTAACGGTTTTTCAGTCATCTCGTCTCCTCCTCTATCATCACACTATCTTCCTTACCGTTCCCGTTATCTCGGTCCGTGTAACACGTCATCATAAATCGCATAATCATTTTTCCCTTGCTGCTTGATTTGATACATCGCCTGGTCGGCTTTATGAATGAGTGTGTCCAAGTCAGCCCCTTGCTCCGGTGAGACACTGACTCCGATACTCGCGCGAATCGGAATCGTCTCTCGTCCGAGCCGGAACGGCCGCTCCGTCAACAGCGACTGCAAGCGCTCGACGAACGCGACGATGTCTTCGGTCTCAACGTGCGTCAAATAAATATAAAACTCATCTCCACCGACGCGCGAGGCCAGTCCCGTGTCAGGTGTCGCTGTCTCGAGCAGTGCGCCGATATGAATGAGAAAATCATCGCCGACTTGGTGGCCGTATGTGTCATTGATTCCTTTAAAACCATCGAGGTCAATCACAACAAGAGCGACCGAGTCTGCGTGCAATAGCGCTTGATCGGCCTGTTCATAGAACGCCCGGCGATTCGCAAGTTTCGTGAGTGGGTCGTGATAGGCAAAGAAACGAATCGACTGCTCGGCTTCTTTGAATGTGTGGACGTCTCGAATCAAAATCATGCCGTGGATTTTCTGGTCGATATAGACGAAATCACCATCGATGACAACGTAACGCTCTTGTCCTGACTTCGTCAGAATCTTCGTTTCGAACTCAAGAAACTTCTTGTGTGCTTGGAAATGTTGGCTGTAGTGATCACACCATTCTTCCCGTTTCTTCTCAGGTAACAAGTCGACAAAGCGTTCATTGACGACGCGTACCGTATGGAACAACATGCGCGCGGCCGGGTTTGCACTCTCGATGCGACCGGTATCATCGACGAGCAGGATTGCCGATGGGTTCAAGTTGTAGAGCGTGCTATACCGTTTAGCATATGAAGCAAGGAAGTCAAGCCGATTCATTGCCACTACGAGAACGACCGCCCAGACGAGTCCACCGTACATATACCCATACGGTGGCATGCTTCCGCGGAACTGGAAATAACCGAAGATGATGTCCCAGATGAGAACGGCGACAGCCGTCCAAATGAGCATGCGCAAGACGCGTTGATGTTCGAATCGGTTGGCGCGTTTGAGTGCGTAGACGAGCAACAGGATGATCAAGAAATGAAAGACGTTGCCGACGGTCATTGTCGTCAAATATGACGCATTGAACTCAGGGTAAATCCAAACACCAACTTGGTCGAAACGCTGACTGTTCAAGATGTTCTCTTGGCGGATAAACGTCAACGCGACCGGGACGAGTGGTAAATAAATGACATACGGATACATCCATTTTGGCAGTTTCGCCCCGACACCCGTCACTTTGAAGATGAAGTGGACCGAACAGACGAAAATCAAAATGCCGGCGTTACCGAACCAATAGGTGACGAAGGCGGGACTCGCTTCAATCGGGGATAAATGGCGCCCGAACTCGGCCAAGAACAACATCGCATAGCCAAACACAAACAAGCTGAGCAACCGATGCTCGACTCGGCGTGGATTGCGGAGTAACACATCAAGGGCAAGGTGGCTCAATAAAAATGCCGGAAACAAATACACGGCCATATAGAGGAACAATGTGGTCACGAATAGACCCCTTTCTTCTGATAAATCCATCTTTATATTTTCTATATCGGTCGAAACGATTCCTTTCTCGAGTTCACGGACAATTCCATACAAAAAGCGAGTGGACCAAGTCCACTCGCTGTCGTCATCTCGTTTATAATGTGTCTTTGATTGACGTGTCGCCTTTGACGAGATCAATTGCTTTATTTTTCGCGTTGTCGTGCCCAATCACGTGAGCGAGGAACGCTGCGACGTCCGCACGTGGGACTTCGCCCGTGTCGACGTCCCCCACCTTCACGTTGTCGGTACCTGCGTCATCGGTGAGAGCACCTGGGCGGACAATCGTATACGTGAGCCCGCTCTCCTCAAGCAGACGATCGGCATGGTGTTTCGCGACGTAATATGGCTTCATCTCTTCCGGCCACGCCGAACGATCTTCCGCCTTCAAAGCGCTCACCATGACGAACTGTTTAACGTTCCCATTCGCCTGAGCCGCCTCGATACTTTTTGCCGCACCGTCAAGGTCGATCAAGAGCGTCTTGTCAGCCCCGGTACTGCCACCCGAACCGGCTGCGAAGACGACCACGTCCATGCCAGACATCGCCTGTTCAAGTGACGAGACGTCGCCTTCTAAGTCGCCTAACACGGCTTGGTAACCTTTTGACTTGAAGTCATCAAGTTGCTCTTGTTTGCGAACCATCGCCGTGACTTGATGTTTCCCTTCCTCGTGCAATCGTTCCATAAGTTGTTTCCCAATTTGTCCATTTGCGCCTATAACAAATACGTTCATCTGTCTTCCTCCTCGATTTGAATTCAGAGACAAGCGAAACGCCGTGTGGCTAAAGCCACATCCGGTGCAGAAGCGATGGACGAGATGACGGCAACGCCGTCCGCCCCGTCTTTCCGAATTAGCGGGACGTGTTCCGGTAAAATGCCACCAATCCCCACGATTGGCAGCTCGCGATACGTGTCTCGAACTTGACGGATGAGCACTGTACCATTGACTGCCCCGGCATCTTCTTTCGAATGTGTCGGGTAAACCGGTCCGATGCCTACGTAATCCGCATATTCAATCGCCGCAGCCACTTCTTCGATCGTATGAACCGAGACGCCGAGCCATTTGCCCGGGCCAATCCGTTCCCGAACGCGTGCAGCCTCGGCATCGTCTTGCCCGATATGCACGCCATCCGCATCAATGCGTTCTGCCAAGGCGACATCGTCATTGATGATGAACGGGACGTCGTACGAACGACAAAGCGTCTGCAGCGCTCTCGCCATCGTTTCTTTTTTATCCCCATACAGTGCCTCTTTACCTTTTTCACGAAATTGAAAACATGTCACGCCACATTGGAGTGCCGTTTCGACCGTCTGAAGTAAATCTTTTGTATTCGGTGTCCCACAAACAAAGTAGAGACGCAACTGTTCAGCGATGGTTCGTCGTGATGGATTCAATCGTCACATCCTCCTCTCCATACATCGCATATGCCCAATGGTTGGTCGGCCCATGCCCGGCGCCGATGTCGAGTCCGTGAGAGATGGCGCTTTGGATAAAGCGCTTGGCGGTCACCGTCGCTTCCAAGATGGAATACCCTTTGGCAAGTTCCGCCGTGAGTGCGGCTGAAAACGTACAACCGGTGCCGTGCGTATCGTTCGTCTGGATGCGCGGAGTCGACAATATGAACGCCCCCGAATCCGTCATGACTAAGTCTTCCGCAGATTCACCTTCCATGTGACCACCCTTTAAAACGACAGCGCGCACGCCGTACGTTAACATTCGCTCCGCTGCCTCAAGACGGTCTTCAAAAGTCCGAATCCTCATCCCGGTCAACACTTCCGCTTCTGGCACGTTCGGTGTGACAACGGTCGCGAGCGGCAAAAGAGACGTCTTGAGCGCCTCGACCGCAGAATCTTGAAGGAGCGAGGCCCCTCCTTTCGCAATCATGACCGGGTCGACGACGAGCCGGTTCAACGCGTGACGACGCACCCCGGCAGCGACTACCTCGATACGCGCCGCATCGAACAACATCCCGGTCTTGCACGCCGCAATCGTAAAGTCTGAACCGATTGCATCGAGTTGTTGCGTGACAAGTTCCGGAGATATCGCCTCGACTCCGTGCACTCCGCATGTGTTTTGTGCCGTGACCGCCGTCAAGACGCTCGTTCCGAACACCTCAAGCTCTTGGAACGTTTTCAAATCGGCTTGGATTCCTGCACCACCGCCTGAATCCGAACCGGCAATCGTCAATACTTGGGGCCGCATCATGACACCACCTCGATTCGATCACTCGGCAACTCGACGGCTGTCATCTTGCCGAGTTCGTTCAAGAAATGAACGGGGAAGTCGCCCGGTCCGTCAGCCAAAGCGGTCGCTAGTTCGCCGCACCGGGCATAGCCGGCGAGTGCTGTCGCCGTAGCCGTGACCGCATCACGTTCGACCGCGAGAAACGCACCGACGACGGCACTCAGTAAGCAACCGGTCCCTGTCGTCCGGGCCATCGCTTCGGTGCCGCCTTTGATTTCAATCGTCACGTCCTCGTCGCTGACGACGTCCGTCTCTCCGGTCACGGCAATGACACAGTTGTAGCGCCGGGCCGCCTCACGCGCGATTTGATTCAAATCGTCCCGTGTCTCGCCCGCATCCACGCCGCGTGATGCCGCGTCGAGACCAATCAATGTCGCGATTTCCCCGGCATTCCCACGAATGACCGTCACGCGGACTTGTTGCAGAATCGCCTTGGCAACGTCGCGTCGGAATGAGGTTGCCCCGACCCCGACCGGATCAAAGACGACCGGGCGACCCGCTTGATTCGCCGCCTGACCGGCTCGAATCATCGTACGTTCCGTCATCGCATCGAGTGTGCCGATATTGAGCACGAGCGCATCGCTCACAGATGCCATCTCGGCCACTTCTTCGACAGCAGACGCCATGACCGGGGCCGCTCCGATGGCGAGCAACCCGTTCGCCGAAAAATTGGCGACGACGATATTCGTGATATTGTGGATGAGTGGTCTTTGGGCTCTAACTTTGTCCCACAAGTCGCGTTTCATCGTCTCACCCCCGTTGGCAATGTCCATGACTCGAGCGTCCACGCCATCTCCCAAAAGGCGTGCTCATAATAGCAGCTCTTCAAGAACAGTTGCTGATACCGGAATCGTTCTTCCGCGGTCGCTTGCCCGGCGAGCACGTCGAGCCGCTCAATCTGCTCTTCGACGAGGTCGCGGAACCATTCCGACCCGTACGTCGCAATCCACGTCGCATAAATCGGGTGATCCGGGGTCGCGTCTTTCATGCGTTCGCCAATCTCGTAATACACCCAATAACACGGCAAAATTGACGCCAGTACATCACCGAGCGTCGGACCGGCTTGTTGCATATGGAGCGCATAAGCGTAAGCTGTCGGGGCTGGTTCGAACGTCGCCCATTCCGCCTCCGTAACGTCGAGCAACGTGAAGAACTCACGATGCAGCGCATGTTCCGCTTCGATGGTATGAAGCGCGTGTGTTAAAAAGCGGCTCGCCACTTCCATGTTGGGGGCGAGTGTCGCCCCTTTCGCCTGCACTTTTGAGAACTGGTTCAAATAGTATGAGTCTTGCATGACGTAATGCCGAAATTTCGCCTCATCAAGTTCACCCGTTCCGAGTTCGCGGACGAACGGGTGATCAAAACTGGCTTGAAACAAAGCATCTGCCTCTTGTCGAAGATGTGCGGTGAATGTCATTCATGTCTCCTCCTTTGTGATTAAAAAAGACGCCGCCTCCCATAACGGAAGCGGCGTCGGATTTACACAAAGTGTACGAGAACAATCGGTTCGCCCACTTCCCTACGCTAGCGTGAACTAGATCAGGTTCAAAGGGTCTGGACCTCGTCCATCTCAGCCGCGTCACGCGACTCCCCTAGTGGTAAACATTATGAAATTCGGTCGTCTACGACCACATCATATCAGTCTTTCCCTTTACTGAAAACCCTTTAACGCGAAAAGCGCCGGTTCAACAACGTTCCCATTTGCGAGAACCGCTCGGTGCCGAGCTTACGCCGATTCGACGCAGCGAACACATAATAATCGACTTTCCCCATGTAATAGATTAAACGCAGTCCGGCCAAGAAGAACGTGATGGTCGTGCTGACGGCAAAGCCGACGCCGTACCAATCGATGCCGCGCGGCAAGAGCAAGAGCGTGAACAACGCGTTCAGCGTGAAGAAGGACAGCGTGATGAACAACGCCCCGCGCCGATCCTCGAAATAGAGTAGTAACAGGGTCAAAATAAGGATCATCGCGTTCGCGAACGCCGCGAGCGTCGTCATCCGAAAGATTTGCCCGATCTCGTCCGGCACACCGATCCAGCCGACGAACATGCCTGCCATGAGGATGGCGAACAGCGTCACGACGCCTTGGCTGCGCGCGAGTCGAATCAACTCATTCTTTAACACGGACGTCATCGTCTGTTTCGCTTTCTCGATTTGATGGAGCGCTCCGCCGTAGTTAATCAATCCATAAAACGTACGATAGCGCTCATAAAATCTTGTCTCGACGGCGACGACGAACAACAACTGCGTCGGGATAATGGTCAAATACGACCAAAAAATGGCCGTGTCGTAATACGGGTTGAACAAGAACGAGTCCGCGATGATGATACGCCCTTCCCCGAACCAGATGATAAAGTTCGTGACCCAAATCCCGAGCACGTACAACACGCCGATGGCGAACAGGTCCGGATAGCGGTCGAAGTACTTAAAGTACGAGAACTCTTTCACAGCATAGCGGAGCGGGAACGTCCGGAGCATCGCGAAGAACAACCCGAACAACGTCACAATCATCCCGGCCGTGAAACCGAGCAACAGCTCGAGACTAGACGGATCGGTCATGAGGCGACTAATCGCATAGACGCTCCCGACCGAGATGAGGCCACCGAGTAGGAAACTATAGGCCACCGCTTGATAATACTTCGCGGCACTTAGAAACAAGAACATGACCCAGATGACGTTGATCGTCATGAACAAGACGAACAGCGTCAATTTGTATAAGAAATCGAGCGGAGACAATAACCAAAAGATGCTGTACAGGATCGTTGCTGCGAGAATCGTCACTTTGAGCATCCCGGTGAACACCGGGAAAATCTCGTGCACCTTCTTTTCGTAAAACAAGTCCGCCACGTATCGTGTGACGACAAGCTGTTGGAAGCTGAACAAAATTTGCGAGAAGATGAACGCATACGAGACCGAGATCATGAAAAGCGTCCGCTCGGCGAGTGACAACGTCGGCATTTGGAACGCCAGCCATTGAATCGTGCCGACGACCAAAATCACGATCAACCACGGTCCGGATGTGACGAGGCCTGAGAACGTGTACGCCTTCAGCCGGGACGAGTAGTAGTCTTCTTGAAACAACTTCTGTAACTTAAACCCGATGCCCGCCATACTGTTCCCTCCTCGTTTCATAGATGGCCTTGTAGCGGTCCACAACTTGTTGGAGACGATAATATTGGCGGACCCGCTCCCGTCCGTTCTTTCCAAACCGCATCCGTTCTTTCGGATAATCCATCATCCACTCGACCTTGTCCGCGACCGCTTCCGGATGAACCGGTGGCACAATGAACCCTGCTGGCCCGAACGGATCGTCTTCTCGGCCGTACAGGAGCTCGGAACAAGCCCCGACATCGGTCGCGACCCAAGGAATGCCTGCAGCCATCCCCTCAAGAATCGCGAGCGGTTGACCTTCCGAGATGCTCGTCAACAGCAATAAATCGAACTTCGGCAAATAGGCTTGGACGTCGACTTTTCCGGCGAGTTCGACATAATCGGTCAGCCCGCTCTGTTCGATGAGCAGACGGCACTCTTCCGCATATTCCTCATCTTCATCGAGCGGACCCATAATCGTCAGCTTGAAAAGTCGATTCCGCTCCTGCAAAATCTTGGCGGCATAAATCATCGTCTTCAAGTCTTTGATCGGGACTAAGCGGACGATGGCCCCGATTTGAAAGAGATCGTGTTCGGGACGATTAACCGTCGCTTGAATTTGACGGTCGGCGATGCCGTTAGCGATAATTTTCGTCTTCTCGCTCGGGGCGCCGATCCATTCTTGATATTCACGATTCCGTTCGAACAACGTGATGATTTCGTCGGCCGCATTGTATGCTTCGCGCGACAAGTGGTGAAAGAAACGGACCCACCTCGGCTTATACGGTGCCGGAATCCAATACGACTGCAAAATCTCCTCTTCCCGCTCGCGCGAATAAATACCATGTTCAGTCAAGATGAACGGGATCCCTTGCGTCTCTTTCATGTACGAGGCGACCACGCCAGCATATCCCGTGGATACAGCGTGCACGAGGTCGACTTTCGGGAGCGGTTGATGAAGTACCCGCAAAATCGGGGTGTACATGCTTTGCCACATCCAAAAATAGTCGATGAACGAGCCCCCGTTCATTTCTTCGGAATAGGCCGATTTGACATTTTTCCAAAAAAACTCACTTGCGAAAAACGCCTGACTCGAGGGCACTTCTTTTCCGAGCAGGCGGAGTGCTTGCCGGTTCGGGCTCTTCAACATGAGCCAATCGGATACTTTCTGTTCTTCTTCGGCGTCCCACTTCAACCGCCCCTTCGCCCGCTCGCCCACGTCATTCAAATACAAATGGGTGATTCCTGAGACGTTGGGCGGCAATGCATATTTCATCTCTTCTAGACGCTTTTCGGTCGGTTGAATCGAGATGATTTCAAACGACACCTCGGGCATCGCCTCGATCAACGTCTGCGTCCAACTCGAGACGCCACCGCTCACATACGGATAACTCCCCTCTAAGACAAGTCCGATTTTCATTGCACTTCCCCCTTGATGGCGATTTCAGCATTCGCCGACGTCAGTTTGACGAGATAGAGCGGACGATCGGCGTCCCACTGTTCGACCGTTCCGAAGTCAAACTCCCCTGTCTCGAGTGACTGGCCTGGTTTGAGACGGATCGTGAAATGGGATGGGTTGACGAGTCCTTCCCCAGCTAAATAGACGGTCGACTCATCGAATGTGACGTTTAAATCAGCTTGTTGGTAGGTGATCATCTTTTCGGTCGCGTAGTGTTGCGTGTACGCTTCAAGATGTGGATATTGATCCTTCACGTCGTGGACGATTTTACGCAGACTCGCGAACATCGTATCCCAGTCCCGACCGAAGGCCCGGTCTGGATCGATGACATCATCCGGGTGAATGAAGTGGGAAAACACACCGAAATTGGCGATTGCATCGACCATTTGGAAAATCGATCCTCGTTCTTCCCCGTAATCGCTCGTCACGCGAGGGAAATGGTACAAGTTCGGATGCGTCGCATCAAATTCGAACTCTTGGACGAAGTCCCCGCTCTCTTGCTCTCCCGTATAGAGCGAGGCGATTGTGCGAAGTTCTGGCAGCGCCTCAGCGATCGCATCGACCCCTGTCCGGTTGAGCGCGTTCGACGGCGGGACGTATGACTTGAGCGTCTCGTCCGGGAAATAATTTGCAAACACGGATTCGGCTTGAAGTAACGACCGTTTCATCTCATCCTTATCCTTCCAAGGAATATACCCATACGTTGGATCGATCGGTTCATCGGCGGTGACGAGCGACTGGTGGTTATAACCATGGAGTCCAATCTCCCCACCGTGGGCAATCAATTTTCGACCGAAGTAGAGCATCGGGAACTCGCCACGTTTAATCAACTGTTCGTCGACGAGCTCCATCTCTTCTTCATACGTCCCGATCATCGCCCCCGTGTAAATCAAATCATCGTCTTCCGCCAAATCAACCATGTCTTCCCACCAATCCTCGGCGAAGAAATCTTTGACCGATTTATCGAGGGGGGTCGCAGAGACGTCTTTCATCTTCCCATCCATGACTGGTGCCGGGAAATCGTCGATGTACATGAGTTTGACGGCTGCTTGTGCCGTGACGAACGCCGGCGGCATCGTACCGAGCGTCTGGACGAACAACCCGCGGACCATCTTTTGATCGGTGATCGTCGTGTTCCAATAGAGGACATTCCCGTCTCCGACACCGTATTCCCAAAGAATCGGAAATCCTTCGGCTGACAACATGACGTTGGCATCGTCTGCAATCGAAAAATCGACGACGCTATGGACAAAGAGATCATCTGGCGGGTTCAAGTCGACATACCCGGGGAAAATCGTCTCTTCAAAATTCAAGCCATACACATCGGGCACAAAGTCACCAATCTCTTCAATCCCGGTCAACTCATTCCACGATGGGTCTTTGAACCGGTTTGCGAATACGAGATTCCCGCCCTGTTCGACGTAGCGTTTCATGTCCGCGAACGGCCATCCGGACGTATTTTCACCTGTGAAAATGATGATGGTGTATGGTGACGGGGTGATAGAGCTTGCCGCGAGAGGACTGATTTCACGAACATCGAGTTTGGCGTATTGCAGTCCATATAACAGGTTGTTCGCCGTTTCGACCGCCAAATCGCCTTCATCCCGGACGAGATAAACTTGAATCTGATGCGCACCTGCTTTTGCTGAGGCATCACTCTTCAATTGATCGATGTTCATCTGTTGCTCGGCAACGTTTGGCAATAACGTATGCAGCGAGTGAATGCGTAAGTATTGAATCGCACCGACGATCACTAAAAATAAGACGATGAAGAGTGAGAATGAGATTACAGTTCGTTTTTCCATGATGTCGTGTCACTCCATTCTTCAAACAACAGTCGGTACTCGTACGGTACGTCCTCAATCGAAAATTGGGTCTGCATCATAAACATGACCGCCTTCACTTCGTTCCAACGCTCACGCTCATAATAGTAATTGATGAGCATGAGATGGGCCTCGATTCGTTCCGGGAAATAATGGACGTACTCCTTTAAACTATTCAGTTGTTCTTTCGGACGTTCCAATGTGTAATAAACCTCGTTCAAATCTTCATAAATCCAAGGTGAGGGGGGATAAAGTGTTTTGGCTTTCAACAATTCTTCGAGCCAGGCACCTCGCTTGTCTTTCAACATGACCTCCGTGATGAGTTCGCTATGAATCATACGTTTATAAATCGTCGCAAGCCGGCGAATCGTCTCCGGGTTCCCCAAATCATATTCGCGTTTCGCAAGCTTCAATTCTTGTTCATATTGATCAATCAAGATGTTCATCGTCGCCGCGGCATAGTGAACGGTCTCACTATCCGTGCTTTCAAGCCCCATCTGCAAATACTTCCCTTGCTGGTCAATTGACTGGTTGACGTGCGTTAAAATCGAATGTTTGCGAATGGCCGGGTCTTTCGAATTGATGGCGTCGGTGAGCGGTAACAGAGTGGTGCTGCTATTCGCTTCGTGACGTATTTGTTCATAGTTGACGACCTTGAAATCGATATAGTCGTCATAGTCTTCAATCAGACCGCTCCGACCGAACCGTTCAGCGAGCCGATACACCGCGAAGACGGCCAGTTCAGCCAAAAACGGCAAGAACAAACCAAAACTGAGGGCCGCGACTGCGACGCCATAATCTGGTGCTTTCATCTTTCGTTTCAACACGATCAACAGGACGAAGGCGAGCAATGCGTGAGCGACATAAATCCCAATCAATCCGAGACGAATAGTAGATTCCATGCCGTCACACTCCTTTCTGAATCAAAATCCCTTCGATTCGGTCATAGATCCGTTGACGGTGCTCCTCATTCGTACCTGGAAGCAAGAGCAACAACTTATTCTCGTCCGGGTCATACCCGACGACATCAATCTCTCGCAAGTAGGAGTGAACGATTGCTTCGATACTTTCGAGCGAGACCGGTTCATACCCGAGCGGATAGTCGAGCACGATGTAAGGCTGCCCATGGTGAATTTTTTTCTGTTCTTGGATCGCAACAAGTTCTGTGAACGCCTCTTTCTTATAAAACGAAGTGCCTTTATGCATCTTCTCGTGCTGCTCTTTACGAATCAGGTTCTCGGCGTTTTGAATGCGCGTCCCGATCCACGAGAAGAGGATATTGAGGACGTGCAAATCATCGGTCGTCAATTTTCGAAGCGGCAACCGCTTGATGACGACGACTTCACGGGTCGTGCCGTCCACGATAATCGGTGCGAGTAGCATCGGGTCCGTATCCTCGTCGTCGAGTTGACGGAGCGTCGTCTCTTGGACTTGGAAAAACCGTTTAAACATACTTGATGCCTCATCGAGAAAAATCGTTTGTGGGAACTCTTTCTTGTCCGTTTGGCGAATCAAGAGACGCATCGATTTCTGGGAGCGGTCGACGTGGTAAATCGCCACATCGCTCGCTAGGAACGTTTTTTTCAATAGGCGAATCGTCTCGCTCCGAATCAATTCTGGATGTGGTAAATCAAGCGATACGGCGAGTTCATACAATTGGTTCAAGCTATACTCGGATTGAAGTAATTTTTGACGAAGTGTGGTTTGCGAAGTGTTGAGTAAATCGACGGTCTCTTTCAAATACGTATTTTCATCTTTCAGTTCTTCGTTGCGGAACTGGCTGATTTCGTAACGCTCTCGAAATGAGGTACTGAACAACCCGACGATGACAGTGATTGCGAAGTAGTAAAACAGTGTAAGAAGTGAGTTTGTATCGTAGAACAACAGGAAGATATCCTCTCCTATTAAGCCGGTGTATAACACTTTATAGAGGAGCAACATACTGAAACTGATTACGCCGAAAATAGTGCCGTACCTGAGGGCGAATAAGATAGCGGCCACATAAAACAAGTTCAGCTCATTTTGAATCGTGCCTAGACTGAAGAATACATCGATTCCGATCAATAACGCGAACACAACGAGAATCTCGACCCATTTGAGCCATGGACGGTCTTGAGCGTACAGCATGATAATCCCCTCCTCATGGATAATCTCTTTTCAGTTTTTCATGTAATGCGGATTCACGGCTGCCGTTCCCGAGGCTCACGCAATCCATTACTTTACCCTTACCCCAATCAACCCCTAAAAATCCCACGTATTGTAATATGTTGGTTCGTGATAATGGATGAAGCCGTTCGCTTCGGCCATATCCCGACTGGTCGCCTCTTCTTGGTCAGAGACGGTAAGGACGGCAATTCCATATTTGTCTTGAATCGCGTTCATGCGATCGAGCATCTCCATCGACCAAGAATCGGACGTGATTTCCGTGTAATTAAACCCTTCCCACATGAAGCCTTCCACATAAGGCGCACTCGTTCGTTCAAGCGTCTCGATGCCCCAGTTTTGGACGACAGGGACGCCCGGGTACGATTTTTCAATCGCTTGTAAAAAAGCCTCGAGCCCAGCCAGCTGTTCTTCTAAGTCTTCCGGATAGTCGAGGTGAACATCATCGATATCACCGACCGTGTCGAGGAAAATTCCGTCCAGGTGTTTATTGATGACTTGTTTTTGAATCTCACGAATTAAAATCTTACGGAAGTCGGCCGAGCTGATATCCGTTAAATACGAATCCCATTTCGGAAAATAAATGCGTTCCCCATTCCGATAAAAGAAATCGTCTTTGTCCATTTGACCGATGAGCGCCCGATTCCATGTGTCTGCTTCCATCACGTTAATGTAGCCGAGCACTTTCGTCCCGTTTGAACGGATCGTCTCAATTTGCTCCGGCGTATACCAAATCGGTTCGATGATGACGAGGTCATAACGAGCCATGTCTTCGATAATCGCCTCGGTCGGCATATTGTAAAAAATCTTATAAGAATGAATCTCATCAAAATCAAACGGCTCTTTCGTCGAACATCCTCCTAAAAAGAAGATGAGCAATAGGCCGCCTACTAAACATCGTCGCACTCGGACACCTCCTCGTTGAATGAATCCGTCTTGGTGTGATTCGGTCCGTTTGACGGTGAACAATCAGGGAAAACACAACATACAGACTGTCACAGAAGGGAGAAATGAGCGTGAATTCCATTTTATTGACGATTGCCCTGTTATTCGTCGGCTTGAACGTGTTTACTTTCTTTCGACGCCAAACGTATAAACAAACCGGTTTTGACATGCGTTTGTTCAGCCATTTGTTCGTCAGCCTATTCGGCGTCATGATTGGGTTCGCCTTGATTTACTACGCGCTGTCACGTGACGGCGTCATCTTGGTGACGTCACTCGAGACGATGAACGCGGTCGATCCAAGCTGGCGCAACCTGCTCTACTTTAGCGGAGTCACGTTGCTGTCAATTGGATTCGGCGACTTGCTGCCGATCGGCCCGGCTCGGTTATTCGCCTTGCTCGAAGCGGCAATTGGAATCTTATTGCCGACGGCATTTTTTGTGAAATCGATATATAAAAAAGAAGACTGAGGAAAAACAGTCTTCTAGCGTCCAGTAATTAGCAAATACATGTTGAATGCGACGAGTCCAAGCGGAAATAAGGCCACGACGACAATTGGCCATTTCTTCGTCCGGATGCCGACAAATAAAAGTAAACTCCCCACTAGGAGCGCGATGAACGTCGTATACGGATTCAAGCGTCATTCCCCCTTCTATAGAAGGGCTTTTCCCGACTCAACCAAAAACTAATCGTTTGAGCACCAAAGCGTCGAAAAAGCGTCACGAATTCGTCGGGCTTCCATCTCCGCAAACGGATATCCGGCTCGTTCAGCCACGCGACGACTGACACGTTCAAATTGTTCCACCAATGCTGCATGTGCCGTTTCCATCGCTGTCACTTCGACCAAAGTGTATGTATCAAGATAAGTCTGCCATACTCCTGGAGCCAAATGCCTCTTCAGACCATCCCCGGACTTTCCTCCGTTCGCCGTAAAGTTTGTCGCAAAGCCGACGTCCCACGCGAGCATCTGCCGGAGCATCGTCCGCATGATCGTCACATGGTCAAAAGCGTATAACAGTTGACCCCGCTTGATACCTTTGACGACGTAAAGCGACACCCACCAAAACTCGTTCCAACACTGCTCATAGTCGAATCGGCTCGGTCGTCTGATGCGGTACGTGTCATCAGATGGGATCGGTTGACCGGCAATCTCGTCTTTATCGATGAGGACGAGACTGAGTGAATCTTCATGAATCATCGCCTGCACGTCACGCATAGGACGGACGGTCAAATCGACGCGATGTCCGGCTGCAAACTGCACGAGGAACGCGAAACATTCGTATACGGATTGAGCGGGCACTTCATCTGGCGTCTGCATGATCAACACGTCCCCAAGCGGCGCCATCCATGACCGGTCCTTGATAAACGCGGTCACGTCGTCGACGAAACAGGTGACATCGACGTCTTGAAAACGGTCCGTCGACACGTTCGGATTAACGAGCGACCCATTTAGAACAAGAACACGGATGTCGTCTCGCCCCTCGGCTAAGGACGTCAAGTACTCGAGCACGTGCTCATTGGTCATATGACGTTCGCCCCGAGCGAGCGGGCGACTTGGACGGCCTGCATGACGTCAAGCGTCGCTTGTTTCAAAATGACGTCCGAGAAATCGACCCCATCCATCTCGGCCCCTACAAAATCGGCACCGGTGCAGTCGGCGTGTTGCAAGACGGCGCGGGACAAGACGGCGTTCGTCCAGCGTGATTCTTTCAAATCCGCACCGTATAAATCGGCCTCGGTCAATCGGACACCGGACCAATCCATTTTCCGGAGCGGGGCGTGACGCAGATTGACGAACGACCAATCCCCCTCACGCACGACGACCCCTTCGAACGTGCATGACTCAAAGGACGAACCCGTCATCTTGCATTGGTCGAATTCGCTCAAAAACAGATTCGCCCCGTTGAATTGACAATTCAAAAACGAGCTGCCACTGTGGCGTGAGGCGTTCCACTTCGAATCGGTGAAGTCACAGTTGATGAATCGGCACTGTTCGGTCTCGCACTCGGTCGCATCGATATAGGTGAAGCGACAGTTCTCGAACGTCGTCTGGGTGAGTTGGACGTCACGGAGCGTCTCGTCCCGAAAATCTTCTCCTTCATAGACTGCATGTGATTGAAACATGATCGGCCTCCTTGGCGTATACTGGTTGTAGTTTAAGGAATGGAGTGATGAAAATGGATATCGTATTTCCGACCGCGCACGGCACGTTCAATTATCGCGTCGCCGGCATCTGGGTCCAGGACGGTCATTTGCTCGTTCATCGGAACGTGAACGATGACTTTTGGGCGTTGCCGGGCGGTCGCGTCGGCATCGGCGAAGAGGCCGAGCTCGCCTTGACGCGTGAGCTACAAGAAGAACTCGAAGCGACATTGACGGGAACGACGTTCGCTTTCGTCTCCGAAAACTTCTTCACGTATTTGGAGCGCACGGTGCATGAGATCGGCATGTACTTTTATGTA
Organism: Exiguobacterium sp. SL-10; assembly: GCF_004337025.1. Taxonomy (NCBI): domain Bacteria; kingdom Bacillati; phylum Bacillota; class Bacilli; order Caryophanales; genus Exiguobacterium; species Exiguobacterium sp. SL-10. The sequence goes on from NZ_SJUP01000005.1 coordinate 163,349, forward strand.
ACGGGTGACCTCCCGCTCCGTCACGGAGACTTCCACGGACCGGAAGGGGATCACCTCATCTATCGTTGGCAGCCGCTTGACGCGCTCCGTGATTTGAAACTCTTCCCGGAGACGCTCTATGCGTTACCGCAATCACTGCCGCCCCACTTTATCGACCGCTGAGCCTGACAAAATCGACTTCAACTCGTGCAAGTCTTGAATCTCATACGTCGTCTCGACCGACGCCGCAACCTCGTGCGGATTATACCAGCACGTGTCGAGCCCATACATGCGCCCGCCGGCGATATCTGCCGTCAACGAGTCTCCGACGATGAGTCCACGTTCCGGTGCCACGTTCGGCACCCGGTCAAATACATAGTCGAAAAATGGCTTCATCGGCTTTTGCGAACCGGTCGCGTCCGAGACGAACACGTCTTGGAAGTAAGGGAGCAGTCCCGAGGCTTCGAGCCGTTTGAACTGCGTCTCCGTCACCCCGTTCGTGACGATATAGAGCGGATACTGTTCACTGAGCGTTCGGACGAGTTCGAGTGCCCCATCGATGATGTGCACACCGGCGTGTAAATGGTCGCGATAACGCTGTTCGACTTCATGTGCATCAATCGTGATGCCGAGCGTATCGAACAGTTGCGTATGCCGGCCCATCAAGACGTCTTCCCGCCCGACCTCGCCACGCTCGAACGCGCGCCACAATCCGTTATTGATCGTCACATACTGTTGTTTCAATTCATCGGTCATCCGAACGTTGTGCGCAGCGAGCAACTGCTCCAAGGCGACGTGCTCGCTCTGTTTAAAGTCTAACAACGTATCGTCGACATCGAATAAAATCGCTTCATATCGTTTCATAATCTGTATTACCCCTCTCTGCCTCTAATGTACAGGAATGGGCCGAGAAGTTCAAAAACAGGGAGTGCGTCATATGCCTAAAAAGCCAATCAGCAACCTCGAGTATTCGGATTCAGAACTCGCGTCATTTTTCTATTTGGCCGATGAGATGTTCGGCATCGATTTTCGGGCCTGGTATCGGTCCGGTGAATGGACCGACCGCTATCGCTGTTATTCGTTGACGTCCTATCGGAACGTCATCTCGAACGTCGGGATGAGCCGAATGACGCTGATGACGGACGGAACCGCTCGCGAGGCGTACCAAATCGGGACGGTCATGACGAACGAGGACCGACAAGGACAAGGGCTCGCCACCCATATTTTCAAGCACGTGTTCAAGCAACATGACGCTGATGGCTTGTCGTATTTTTTAGCGTGTGACGAAGGGGTTGAACCGTTTTATGAACAGCAAGGGTTCACCGTTCAACCCGAACCGGAGCTGTTCGTCTCTGTGTCAAGCGCAGCTCCCCCACTCGAACGGGTCGATGTCGATGCCGAACAGTGGCGTCGTTTCAAACTGGAGTCGCTTCCGTTCTCGCCACGCCTCTATGCGACGGACGACATGCACATTTGGATGTTCTACTACTATCAAGGGATGAACGAGAACGTCTATCGCTTCGACGATGTACACGTCATCTATTTGATTGAGCGCACGCGCCTCCGACTGTTCGCCGTGCTGTCGCCGCGGCCCGTCGATATGCAGGACGTCGTGGCACGGCTCTCTTTCGAAGGTATCACGGAGATCGTCTTTGAATTCACGCCTGACCTCGTCGGTGTCGAACGACGTGCGTCACATGACGGCCAATGGATGATTCGGATGAGTGAAGGGCAACTCTTCCCGGACGGTTGCCGTTTCCCGAGTTTATCGAAAGCATGAAAAAAACTCGCCTCACGGGCGAGTTTTTTTCATGAATGCCGTTCTGAGCGTATGAGCCGCTTCTTTGACGGCTCGTCTCGCTTCCGGGACGTACGTGTAATAGTTGACGAAGCCGTGAATCAAGCCATCGTAATTTTGATATGTCACCGGAACACCGAGGCTGATCAATTTGTTGGCATACGCACGTCCGAGGTCGCGGAGCGGATCGTACTCGGCCGTCAACAATGTCGTCGGGGGCAGTCCTCCCAAATGGTCCGAAAAAATCGGCGAGGCGTACGGATGCATCAATTCCGACTCATCATGGAAGTATTGTTGTCGGAACCACCGGATGAGCCCTTCATCGAGCAGATAACCGTTCGCGTAATCAATCAATGACAGCGGCAAGTTCTCCTCGGTCCCGGTAACCGGGTAAAACAGCAGTTGATGCATGGCGAGCGGACGTCCTCGCTCGATCGCCATCAAGGCACTGACCGTGGCGAGTGTACCGCCGGCGCTGTCTCCGCCGACCGCGAGACGTTCGGCGTCAATCTGGAGTTCCGAGGCGTGATCCGCAATCCAAATGAGCGCCTCATAGCTATCGTAGACGGCCGTCGGGAATTTATGTTCAGGCGCAAGTCGATAGTCGACCGAGATGACGGTACAATCGGCCTCGTTCGCGATCGTCCGACATATCGCGTCATGGGTGTCGAGACTCCCCGTGACATATCCGCCCCCATGATAGTAGACGAGGGCCGGGGCAAGCGTTCGACTCGAACGATAGATACGGATTGGGAGTGACCGGTCCGGTAGCACGATCACGCGCTCTTCGACGTCATGTACGTGTTCTTTATGTTGAAACCGGGTCATCATTGCATTTTCTTGTCGTCTTAACTCGAACGGATCCAATTGATCATATGTGGTCGAGAGCTGATTTTGAAACTGGTTCAAGTAAAATTGAATCGTCGGATTGACTGGCAATGGGAATCCCTTCTTTCTCTTTTAGGCATACATTTGCCTATTCCCAGCCGCGTTACACTCTAAGCAGACGTAGGTGCTTTTTCGGACGACGTGTCTCATTGATTGCCGGTTACGACCATGGGATAGCCCCCAGGAAGGCTCAAGAAGAGAAATAACCCGAAGCGTTCCAACATCAAACCTGCTCGTTTTGATTCTTTTTCCACCACACGAACAAGAAAATCCCCATCCCGACGAATAAAATCAACATCGAGAAAATCAATTGTTGTTCGAGCGGCAAGCTCGTTTGGGCGAGCGCAAATTGCGGCCCAAACAAGAGGATCGGGATAATCACATTGATCCATGTCTTCATCCAAACCGAGAAGACGAGCAACGTGACGACGGCAAGGCCGAATAATACGAGTTGACCGGTTGGACCGAACACGATCGTTGGGGTCTCGACGAAGATGTCGAGTACCATCAGCCCGAGGAATAACGTCATCGGCATCGCGGCGAGCGCCATGTACGTCACACCATTTTTGAGTTTCCCCGCTTTAGTGCGGACCGACATGTTGCGGAACGCTTGTGAGACGGCGAGTAAAAATAGAATTGCCACAAGCGGGAATCCGATCAACTGGACCGTTGAGAACGTCATCTCTCCCTGTATGAAGTTGGAAATGATGATGTAGGCGAAGACGTTCGGGATGAGCGTCGCGATGATTTTGACGAATCCTTTCACATCAAACGCCATCTCGCTCCCGAGGTGTTGCATGTAGGCTTTCGGGCTCTGGCCGACGACCTCGTCCACCCCTTTCCCCGCTCGTTCCGCTTCCTCGAGATGGTCTTTCAACTCCTCGACGACTTCTTTCACTTCATCTTCCGACTTCCCGCTCGACATGAGATAGACCACCAAGTCATCTAAAAAATCACGACTCTTTTTTGAAAGTTCCATCTTCATTCTCCTCTCCGAGTACGCGATTGACACCGCTTGACACGTCCAGCCAACGTTGTTTGAAGGCCAGCAACTCGTGCTGTCCCGCCTCCGTCAAAATGTAATACTTTCGCTTCGGCCCTCCGGAAGGCAATGTTTTTTGAATCGTCTCGACCCAGCCGTCTTTCTTCATCCGGAGTAAGACTGGATAAATACTGCCCTCGCTCACCATCGTGAACCCGTACGCTTGTAGCTTCTCTGACATCTCATAGCCGTACGTCTCTCCTTTATCGATGATGGCCAACAGGCAACCTTCGAGCAATCCTTTTAACATCTGACTCATCGCCATGGCGTGACCTCACTTTCGTTAAACTAACTTGTTATACATAATAGTAATGGAAGTCGTTTCCAATTGCAACTACTTTGTAAAACAAGTTAGTTGCGCATCGAGAGGTTTATTTTTTCAAAACAGGTGAATACTTCTTAAGGTGAAGAAAAAATAAAGGAGTGTTGGAATATGCATACCGATTTTACAAAGATGTATATTGATGGCCAATGGGTCGAAGGATCGAGCGATAAATTAATTGATAACACCAACCCGTTCACGGACGAGACGTTATTCTCGATTCGTTCGGCCGACGAGTCCGATCTCGACAAGGCTTATGCCGTTGCGAAAGAAGCACAAGCCGAATGGGCGACGATGCTCCCGCAAAATCGACGTGCTTTGATTGAAAAATTTTCCGAAGTGACGATGCAACATAAAGATGAGATCATCGAGTGGCTCGTGAAAGAGTCGGGAAGCACACGCATTAAAGCAGAAGGCGAATTTTTAGCCTCGATGGCGATCATTAAGGAAGCGGCGACGTTCCCGTTCCGGATGGACGGCCTCATCAAGCCTTCGATCGTCCCGAACAAAGAGAACCGGGTGTATCGGAAACCGCTCGGCGTCATCGGCGTCATCAGCCCATGGAACTTCCCGTTCCACCTTGCGGTCCGCTCGATCGTCTCCGCCCTCGCGACGGGGAACACTGTCGTCGTCAAACCAGCAACAGCGACACCGGTCACCGGCGGTCTCCTCTTCGCCTCGCTCTTTGAAGAAGCGGGTCTTCCGAAAGGCGTCTTGAACATCGTCGTCGGTCGCGGTTCGGAGATTGGGGACGCTATCGTCGAGCACCCGGTGCCAAAACTCATCTCGTTCACCGGTTCGACCGAGGTCGGCAAAGGAATCGCCGAGAAGGCCGGACGCCTGTTGAAGAAGACAGCGCTCGAACTTGGCGGGAACAATGTTTTCGTCGTCTTAGACGACGCCGACATCGACCGTGCTGTGGAATCGGCCGTCTACAGTAAGTTCTACCATCAAGGTCAAATCTGTATGTCGACGAACCGAATCCTCGTCGCCGAGTCGATTCACGATGAATTCCTTGAAAAATTTGTAGAGCGAGTTCGCGCCTTGAAGTTCGGCAACCCGAATGAAGCCGACACGCAAGTCGGACCGCTCATCGATCACGATCAAGTCGACCGCATCCTCGATCAAATCGACAAGACGGTCGAAGCTGGGGCGACGCTCCAGGTCGGCGGGAAAGCAGACGGGAACGTGCTCGAGCCGACCGTCGTGAGTGGTGTCACGAACGACATGCCGCTTGCGAAAAATGAGATTTTCGGACCGGTCGCCGTCATCCTGTCGTTCAAGGACGACGCCGAGGCGCTCCATATCTCGAATGAGTTGCCATACGGACTGAGTGGTGCCGTCCATGGTTCGATTTACCGTGCGACCGAGTTCGCCCGCCAAGTCGAGACCGGGATGATTCACGTCAACGACCAATCGGTGAACGATGAGCCGCACTTGCCGTTCGGCGGAGAAAAAGATTCGGGTCTTGGCCGCTTCAACGGCGAGTGGGTGCTCGAGGAGTTCACGACGCTCCAATGGGTATCCGTCATGCACGAACGCCGGGAATACAAACCATTCTTTTCATAAACAGCAAAAAGCGTGTTGGTCCGCGGACCAACACGCTTTTTTTAGATTTTCTTCACGAACTCCGATTTGAGCTTCATCGCGCCGAAGCCCTCAATCTTGCAGTCGATGTCATGGTCCCCGTCGACGAGACGGATGCCTTTCACTTTCGTGCCTTGTTTGACGACGAGCGACGTCCCTTTCACTTTCAAATCTTTGATGACCGTGACCGTGTCTCCGTCTTGGAGTACATGCCCGTTCGCATCCTTAATTTGTGCATCCGCTTCTGCCTCGGCCGCCTCGCTCGGCGACCACTCGTGGGCACACTCCGGACAAACGAGCAAATTCCCATCCTCATATACATAGGACGACTCACATTTTGGGCAATTTGGTAGTTCTGTCATACTGATTCCTCCATTCGATACACTGTTCCCAGTATACCGCAATTTCAGAAGTTCGACAGCTAGCGGTCAGCCTTCTTGCGGGGAGTCGGGGCCTTTCAAATCGAGCTGATAAAACGATAAGTCGAGCCATTTTCCGAACTTGTATCCGGCTTTTTTGATCGTTCCTGAATGGACGAACCCTAACTTTTCATGTGCTTTGACGCTCGCGATATTGGCGGCATCGATACCACCGATCATCGTCTTCACTTCCCGTTCTTCACCGATGCGGATGATTTCACGTAGCAATTTATTCCCGATGCCTTTCCCCCGGTAGCCGGGATGGACGTACACCGAGTGCTCGACCGTATAATGATAGGCCGGCCATGGGCGGAACGGGCCGAACGTGGCAAACCCCATCACGACATCGCCTTCTTCCCACACGATGATCGGGAGTCCGGACGCTTTTTTCTCTTCGTACCAAGCAATTCGATTTTGGAGCGTCACCGGCTCGTAATGGTAGACGGCGGTACTGTTGACGATTGCGTCATTATAAATATGTAAGACGGCTTGAAGGTCGTCTCGACGGCAGTTGCGAATCATGAGGACACCATACTTTCTATAAGTTTTCTTTATTATACTTATCTCGATTTCAAAATACACCTTACGATTCGCTGCCACATAAAAAAGTCAGCCGTTTCGACTGACTTTTTCACCTTAGGCTGCCAAACGATCACACATCGACGCGCACTCGAAACAGACGCGCGCACATTCTTGGCAATGTTCATGCTTATGTTTCTCACACTCTTGGGCACACGCCTTACAGACGACCGCACAAGCCCGGGCAAGTTCCGGTACGAACGCCGAATCCCGTGTCATCGCCTCGGCGAGGAACGAACAGATTGCGGCGCATTCACGATCGAGCCGGATACAGTCGACCATCATCTTCACATCATGTTCCTCGAGACAAGATTCGAGACAGTAATTGCACGTCTCCACGCAATCGTGTAACGTTTCCAATTCGTTCGCATAAATTTGATGAGCCATGTAAATCTCCTCCTTTTGAATGATGATCCAACGACAATACGTTACTGTTGTTCCCTAATCTCCAAAAGAAAAACGACCGTCGACTAACGTCTCGGGTCGTTCACGAACGTACGATATAAGTAGGCGACACCATTCAACCAGCGCTCCGAATACCGTTTCGGCATGAAGCGAAGGCGATAGACGCGATACATCCGTTTCAAATCCTCCCATTGATGATCGACTTGTTGCCCTTGTCGGAACCGCGCCAAGTCAATCAAATAGATGCGACCTTCCGGCGTGAGAATGAGGTTACGTAAATGGACATCGGACGGGGTCAAACCGAGTCGGCGGGCCGCCATGAGCGCCTCGTCGACTTGCTTGATGTACGCGGGGTCGATCCAAATACCTTCAATCAAACATTCAAACAATGTCTTCCCTTCGATATAGTCGATGACGATATAAGTCGGACCTGCTTCGTACAGATTCGGGAATTGAGGCAACCCTTCGAGCGTCCGATAGATCACGGCCTCCTCGGCCGCGATATGCGTATAGCCCGGAAAAAACACCTTAATGACGAGTCGGGTAGCTTTGATCCGGAACACGGCAGCACTTCGCCCGATGCCGTGCAGTTCGAGATCGGGATGATAAGCGGTCACACGCGTTTCTTGCCCATGTTGCTCAAACGTGACGCCCGCATATTGTTCATAATGATTCATAAAGCACTCCTCTTTTTCAGTTCATCTCTTTCCTATCATAACTGAAATCACTTTCGTTTGACTCGGTCCGTGTCCTTCTCATACGCCCGATAAGTGACGCATCTCCCGTTTATCTCTATAATGAAAGCGACAGACAATGAGGAGGAACCAACCATGCAACGTATCGAACTGACAGAAGACTTATCATTCTCAAGGATCATCCACGGCATGTGGCGTCTCGCCGAATGGGACATGAGCCCACAGGAACGTCTCACGTTCATCGAGCAATGTATCGAACTCGGTATCACGACGTTCGATCACGCCGATATATATGGTGGCTATACGTGTGAAGGGTTATTTGGGGAAGCGCTTCGTCTCGATCCTTCGCTTCGCGATCGAATCGAAATTGTGACGAAGACCGGTATCAAACTGACAGGCTCTTTTAACCCAGGCCAAACGATCAATCATTACGATACGACAAAAGAACATATCATCCATCAAGCCGAACGTTCACTTCAAGAGCTCGCCATCGATCAAATCGATACACTGTTAATTCATCGTCCCGACCCACTCATGGACCCAGACGAAGTCGCTGAAGCGTTCATCACGTTACAACGAAGCGGAAAAGTCCGCACGTTCGGTATCTCGAACCACGTGCCGGCGACCCAGCAGTTGCTCCAGTCTCGCTTGCCATTCCAACTCGTGACGAATCAGCTTGAGCTTTCACCGATGCAATTGAAACACTTCGAAGATGGTTCTGTCGACCTATGTCACGAAAAACGGATGCCGCTCATGGCATGGAGTCCTCTCGCTGGCGGACAACTGTTTACCGAGTCACAGTATGCACCTCTTCGCGAGAAACTCGGGGACATCAGTGACCGTCATGAAGCGGGCGGCATCGATGCGGTTGTTTACGCATGGCTTTTGAAGCATCCGGCCAAGATCATGCCAATCGTCGGTTCTGGGAAAATTGACCGAGTCAAGACCGCGGTTGACGCGCTCGATATCGAACTCACTCGTGAAGAATGGTTCGAGATTTTGAAGGCAGCTCGCGGCCGCGACGTCGATTGAAGGGAAAAATAAACAAATAAACCCTTATTCGTTCCACACTTGTTTTTTTAAATAGTTTCGTCACATTGTGACAACGTGGCCATTCAAAGGTTTATTCGTCAAAAATCGACATGTTCAAAAGATTGAAATCCCATTTCATATCCATAAGTGTAAAACAAGCCCGTTCAGTTCAAGTTGAGCGGGTTTTTTGATTTTTTTTAAAAAAAACACATTAATTTTCCTAAGACTAAAGTCACAAAAAAATGGTGCTAAAATGATGAAAGTTAATCATCAAAGGAGTGCACCCCGTGAAAAAGTACTTAATTCTTTGTACACTCGCCATGTTGTTCATCCTTTTTGGATGTGAAGAGGAATATGCCTTTCGCTTACATACAGCTCCAGAGTACTATCAAGGTCGCGCTATCCTTCCATCGGGACAACAAATCGAGATGACTGAGTCCGATCGGACGAACGTCCTTGATGCCTGTTACCCAGAGGACGCGCTATCCCGTGTTCCTAACGGAGAGCGTCAATTGATTGGGACGGTCACTTTGAGCCGCCCGCTCATCACGACATCTTCAGCCGATGTCTTTCCGACCGCTACTTTTTTTGAAGTGGAGAATCAAACCTACGTCCAGTGCGAAGCCGATACAATCTCGTATGTGAAACAAATCGACACGTTGCCGAACAGTCTCATTCCGTATCGCGAACAAGCCGTCTCATCACCTGAAACGTCCAACCTTCGGACCGCGCAACCGCATGAACAAGTTCATTTCACAGAAGAAATGGCAAAACCTGTCGGCAACGAACCTTATCCAAAACGAAGTGGTTTCGAGCAGACGCTCGTTCACGTGACGATGCCGTTCAACGGCGCGTTCGAATTCACGTTCGAATCACACGAGACGAATGAGACGATCATGTTGCCGATTGACGAATCTTCGCGCCAAGCGTTCCTCTCCCTAGGCTTAGGAACCGAGGTGTCTCAAGACGCGAAGCAGTACGGACTTCATTTGTCACCTGACCAAACGTTATATGAGGACGTCCTTCGACCGAAAGATGCGAGTTTCGACCGCATGCTCGGGGCTCGTCAAGCAAACCCGCTCCCGACGACACTCGTCCCAAATGAACGTTATCCTTTGTTCAGCTTTTCATTCATCCGTGACGGGAAACCGCATAAGCAAGTCGTCTCAATCACCTATCGAGAAGAGACGTTACTTCGCGGCGATCAGTTGAAAACGAAAATGCGCCAACAGTTCGCCCATCGCCGGCATGTCGTGACTCATGAATTGGCGCTACTCGGCACGGAGTCTAAGGATGAATCCTTCCTGAATCACGCCAATGCCGAGACCGTCCAGTTCGTGTTTCAAGCGATCGATCGTTCAAAAGCTGTCGCTTCGGCCGGGACCCCGGCCCCGACCCCTTATTTGACCGTCTTCGAAGGGATTTGTGCACAGACGTTCGATGTCAGCTACGACGAAGACGATGTCTATTTGACGGATACGTTTACAGGATCACACTTCAAGTTGCTCCGCGCCGATGCCGAACGTTGGCACGACCTATTCAATAAGTAAGACGACAAATAACGCCTTTTAAAGACAGACTGGTATGTACCGGTCTGTCTTTGCACGTTTTCTAGGCAAAATCGGGAAGCATCCATCGTTCGCTATGCGACAATGACAGCAAACGGTGCAAAGGAGAAAATTCGATGACGAAACGATTCGAGCGCGACGTCGCCACCCATTGGCCAGTCGCCTATAAACAACCTGGATATCCACACGTGCAACAAGGATGGGTCCTGCCCCCTGAACGAAAAAACGAGTTCGACCCGTTCATCTTGATGGCCGAGGACTGGTTCAAACGCGGCACGTTCTCTGACCATCCCCATCGCGGTTTCCAAACAATCACCTACGTCATTGACGGACGACTCGAACATATCGACAATCATGGCGGACATTCGATTTTGGATGCCGGAGACGTCCAATACATGAACGCGGGTTGGACGGCCCGACACGCCGAGGAGGCCGTCGCCGATGACTTGATCCACACGCTGCAATTATGGCTCAATTTACCGAAAGCACTCAAAACGACGACGACGTCTTATCAAAACGTTTATGTTGAAGACGCCCCGGTCGTTCCAATCGAGGGTGGACAAGTCCGTGTCTATTCAGGAGAGGTCGCCGGCGCGACAGGACCGATGGACAGCCTCGTCCCGATCACGATGAGTGAGGTCAGCTTACGAGAAGGTACGGTCTATGAACACGTCATCCCGACGAACCACAACGGCTTCGTCTACATCCTCGCCGGTGCGGTCGAGCTCGGAACGTCTGCGACGAGACTCGAGAAGACGCACGTTGCGACGCTCACGTTCGACGAGACGGCAGAAAGTGAGAGTGTAGTGCGCATCGAAGCAACGTCACGCGCGAAATTGCTTGTCTATTCGGGCAAACCGATCCGCGAAGAGTATATCGCCCACGGCCCGTTCGTCATGAACACTGAAGATGAGATTCGTCAAGCGTTCCGCGACTATCATGCCGGTGCGTTTGGTCCCCCGGCCGTCAAATAAAATAAGCCGCGCCTGAGGCGTGGCTTATTTTTTGTCTGGCATGAGTACGGTCTGTTGCGTCGGAATAAAATCGATTGGCACGGTCCGCTCGACGAGGATGTATCGTTTCCCTTCTACCTCGAATTTTCGGTCGCCGAGATAATGAGCCGATTTCCCGTCTTCATATAACTTCGTCAAGATTGCCGGCACGTACTCATTTAAATTGGTGTAATGCTCATCGAGCGTCATGACGATGTTTCCTTTGCCATAACCCAACCATTGGTTCGACATGAATAGCAGGAGCGAAATCGTCCCGATGACACCGATGACTAAAATGACTGTTTCCATCAACTTCTCCTCCATCACGTATACGTATATGTGGCGTGAGTTTGGTACGCCAAGACCAATCTTCGGTTTTACAGTTGCTTGATGACGAACTGTCGCTTCGCCTGAAAGCCGATTTGGTTATAAAACGCGGCAGCCGTTTCATTGACCGACCAATAATCCAGTTCGATGGACGGGAACTCGTGCGCGATGGCATAGCGCTCCACCTCTTTCATAACCAAGCGTCCATACCCTCGTCGCTTCGCCTCCGGGTTAATACTAATTTGATGCACATAGAGCGTTCGCACCGCTTGCCGAAATGCGTTCGCCTCACTCACCCGCTCTTGAAAACAGACGTAGCCGATGACGACAGCATCAACCTCTGCCGTGAAGAAATGATACTCGTCTCCCGTCATCATTTCCGAAAATGCCGTTTCCATCGCCTTGTGATCATAAGTCGCAAAGAAGGTCGGCGCCAACTGAAGATGGTGTTCATGAATCGGGCGATTCAACGTCGCAATCAATGCCGCATCATCGGTTCGTTTCAACTGCATCATAACGGCCCTGAGCCCTCGTTTCCATGATCTCGTGTTTCCGTGACACCATGTGGTTTTTCATGTCCACGTAACGTATAACTCGCCGTTCCCTGCTCTTTCCCGTGCAAACGGTGTTGAATCGGACGGGCCAGAAAATAGCCGCCGAACAAGGAGGCCGGGAAGACGATAAAGGCGGTACCTAGAAACAGATAGGCGTATGCACGCATCTCGTCTGTGCCGACGAAGTAATTGACTCCATAGCGCAATCCAAAAAATAAGCCGACAAATAAAAGTGCGACAAACGCGTACTCGATACATTTTCCGAGAAATCGTTTCATCTCGTAACCCCCTTCAACTGATTAGTTTCCTTTACGAGATGAATCAGCAAAACGTTTCAAATTTGTTGGCGAGACAGATACCACATCGTCGCCTCCTGCTCGGTCGCGGACACCCAGTCTTGTTTTCCTTGGATGTAGCTCTCGATATCCTCCGGATGCTGGCTCGCCAATCGCTGTTTGAGGACCGCATACTCATCTCGTACATCCGGGAACGTCATCAAGTAATCACGGAACGCGAGATGGCGCGTCACGCCCTCATCTCCGTCCTCGAACATATGGACGTGAATCGTCCGCACGTCTTCCCCTTTGGCGAAGAAGCGCCGTCTCGGAATCCCATGCTCACCAAAACTCCGGTAACCGAGCGCTTCCATGTGACCGACCCAATCGTCAATCCGCCCGATTTCCCGTACGACCGGCATAATGTCAATAATCGGTTTTGCGTCGAGTCCCGGCACCGAGGTGCTTCCGATGTGATGGATGGCGACGACTTCCCCTTCAAACAAGCGTTGGAGCTTGGCCGCCTCTTCCTCGAATTTCGTCTCCCATATCGGATTATACGGGACAACCTCTACTTGTCTCATGCTCCATTCCCTCCTTCACGATCATCGTTGCGTCACTATCATCATACCCGTTTTCCGAGACGTTTAGAAATCGCCTTTGCCACTCGAAAGGTTTGTCCCGACTCAAAATGGGAAAAGCTAATATTAATGAAAACAGAACTGGAGAGTGAACCGTATGTTGACACAACAGCAGATCGATACGTTCAAGGAGCGTTTATTAAAAGAAAAAGCGAAGACCGAAGGATACATGGAAAATCGGGAAGAAGTATACGATGAAGGGGAACTGTCACATTATGATAATCACCCGGCCGATTCTGGAGAAGAGCTCTTTTTGCGCGAACGCGACCAAGCACTCACAGAGCTCGATGAAGATTTTTTGAGTGACGTCGACAAGGCGCTGCTCGCCATCGAAAAAGGCACGTATGGGAAATGTGAAGTGTGTGGAGAAGATATCGAGTTGGACCGTCTCGAAGTCATCCCGGAAGCGACGCTCTGCATCAAGCATGCGCGTGAACAAGAAGAAGAGGAACATCAGACCGACCGCGAGCGTCCGGTTGAAGAGGACGTACTCAACCCATCCGAAACAGCTGCCCGCAAACAGCTCGATGGAACGGACGAATCCGGTCAAAGTACGGACGCGTTCAGCCAAGTCGAGGATTTCGGGAGTTCAGATACAATCGCGGATAGTGAAGGCAATCACGACCCGACCCGCGAATAAGATCGGCATCGCGTGAGCGGAAGGAGTTCGTCTCCTTCCGTTTTTTTATTGCTCAATCAAGCCGAATCCCCTATCCTATATCTTCCATATTGCAAACCCACATGATACGATGTGTAAAAATACATCTTAGGAGAAGTTATGCATACAAAAGAGACGTTTTCTGAACTGATTTCTAGTAAACTCAAACTGATTCGCACCGAGCAAGGGTTATCTCAAGAAGAACTTTGTACGCTCGTCGGCATCTCAAAAAAGACATTGATTCAAATCGAGAAACGACGACTGAACGCGAACTGGACGACGACGGTCGCCATCTGTGCCTTGTTCAACCAAAGTCCCTATCTCCACTCATTGATTGGAGATCACCCAATCGAATTCATCCGTCTCGTCGCGCATACAGACCCAAAGTTGGCGACGAAGACGTTAGGCGGACACGTCTGGTGGACAACGATCGAGCACCAAGGGAAGTATCGGATTCAACAAAATATGATCAGTCAGCATTACCGAATTTTAGATATCGACGATTTCCGATGGTTCAGCACGTTCGACCGCGACGAGGCGTTCCAAAAACTGTTCGAACTGCGAACCACACATGACGAGCAGGCTTGAAAAATAGACAGAAAAAATGACGCAACGAAATTCGTTGCGTCAATACGTCGCTTGAATGGGCGACGCGCCACCGAGCACTTCAGTGACGTCCATCGGGTTGACCGTGTTGCCGGCCGAACTTGATGAATAAGCGTATTCGCCTTGATGCACTTCGAAGTGGAGGTGCGGACCTGACGAGTTGCCGGTGTTACCGATTTGGCCGATGCCTTCGCCTTGGAGCAACGTCTGGCCTTTTTTCACTTCGATTTTATGCATATGGGCGTAGACCGTCGTCCATTTCTGTCCATCGATTTCATGTTCGATGAAGACGTGCTTGCCGTAAGGACCACCCGATTTAACGGTAGTGACCGTCCCGGCTGCCGCCGCATAAATCGGTGTGCCGACGTTCGCTGCGAGATCGAGCCCGTTATGGAACGTATATCCGAACTGGCCGCTCGCCGGTCCATAACCTTGTGATAGACGACCGGTCGCCGGCATCATGAACTTCTCAGGTGCCATCGCTGCCGTTTGTCGTTTCAAATCTTTCAGCTGTGCGGCTTGCCCTTTCAGTTGCTTGTAGGCGGCTGAATGGGACGAGCGGGCCTTCTTGTGCTCCGCTTCGACTTTGGCCTGTTCATTCTCTAGTTGTTCTAGCGATCGAGTCGTCGCCGCTTGTTTCGCTTTCAAGTCGCTCTCGTTTTTTTCAGATGTCGCCGCTTCCGCTTGCGCGCTCGGAAGTACAGTCGATAACACTTGTTTGAACAGGGATGGGTTGTCTGTCTCTGAATTCAACGCTGTGTCGTAAGACGCAAGTTGTGCGTTGGCGTGATCAATTTCCTTTTGAATCGCGTTCACTTTTTCTTCAACCGCTTCAGCGCGGTGTTTGGCTTTTGCGACCGATTGTTTCGAGGTATGAAGCCGTTGTTCGGTCTGTTGAAGCGATTTCGTCGTCTTGACGAGGTCTTGCGGGGTAAGTTGATCCGCTGATACGGCTGAAGTCCCTGCTAAAATCAAGGCGCCTGTACCGACGGTTACGAGTAGTTGTTTCCACATATATTGATAAAACCTCCAAATAGGATGATTCGCTAGCTATATAAAAAGCTACAAGTGCGAATATAGCATCCATATTTGAAAAGTTCAATATATGAAGCATTTCATTTAGATGTCGAACATGTCAAAACGATGAGTACGCTCTCCACAAACTTCATTCAAACTTCATACATCAATCCCCCATCACCGTTTTCGTTTCAATACGATGACGATAATGCTGATGGCGGCGAAGACGGTCAACGTCGGGCCACCGACTAAAAAGAATCGAGTGCTGCCTGACGACAAGTTCGTCGTCAGCCCGAGAATCGTGAACAAATTGCCCACAATCAACAGTACCATCAAAACAGGCAAAAATCGGTGCATCACACGGTCCTCCCCGGTTTGACCATCTCGAATTGGGCGATTTCATCCTGCATGAATCCGAGCTTCCGGGCTGCCTCGATCAAGGCCGGACGATCCGAAGTGAGCGTCAGTTTAATCGGACCGGCCGCGCCTGCCGCTCGCAACAACCATTCCGCATCCTCATCCCGACCAAACACATCAAGGAGCAGCTCGCCTCGGAAAAGAAGAGCGCCTGTCGTCTCGCCTTCCTCGACTCGAATGAGCTCGGTCTGTTGTTGGGTCGTACGGACGTCGACTTGCCAAATCGGTCGGTGGATCGCAGACGGATAATACGTCTCGAATAGCTCGGTGATCGGTTCCGGTTCGAGTGACGCCTTCGTCTCTGTCGGTACAGATTGGAAGTACATGATTTCTCGAACTGTTTCATAGCCGAGCCGTTCATAAAGCGTGAGCGCTGGTTCGTTCCCTTGGATGACTTCAAGCAGACGTGTGCCCATCGCTTGTTCATCGAAGCGGCGCATCAACTCGTTCGCGATGCCGAAGTGTCGATAATCTGGCGTGACCGCTAACCCCCCGCAACGAGTGACCCACCCCGAATCGAGATGCGCCACGCCGCTCAGCATGACGGCAACGGGTCGCTCGTCCGCATAAGCGACGATGGAACGGGATGGCTGGTTTTGATCGCGGACGAGGAATACTTCCTCGAAGCGGGCCTCATCCATGTCAAAGTGAATCATATAATCAGAAAATCCGTCCATAAAGGCACGGTAAAGATCCGCGAGCGGCGGATTTCGAACGTAGGAAATCAAGGGTGTTGCCATCTTGCTCAGTTCCTTTCGATTTAGAGTTCAGTATACTAGAAGAGACCAGTTACACCGAGGAGGAATCCACATGTCAATCAGACTCGAACCACTCCATGACGCCCATTGGACTGCCTTGGAGACATTTACCCTACCGCTCGAACAAGAGAAGTATACGACGCTCCCAAAAGATCTCGATTCGACGTTACCCGACGGGGTGTATCCAGTCGTCATCACGACGGATGAGCCCGTTGGCTTCTTTTTGCTACACGATACGGAACGAGTCGCCTCTTATACGGAGGCTAAAGATGCGTTATTACTCTCCATGTTCTCCATCAATCATCCGGCTCAAGGAAATGGCCACGCCAAAGCGGCGCTCCGTCATTTGCCGAGTTATGTCCGGGAGCATTTCACCGACAAACATGAAGTCGTCCTGTCGGTCAATCTCAAAAATGAACCGGCCTGCTCGCTCTATCGGACTGTCGGCTTCGTCGACACCGGCCGGTTGATTGACGGACCAATCGGGCCACAACGCATCATGTCGTTACAAGTGTAAGTTCCCCTGGCAAGATGCCGTAGACAGCCGTGTCCGTTAAGTGTGTTCCGTCCGCAGACAAATCCTCGTTTCGGAGCATGCCTTCCAACTGAAAGCCGAGTCGTTCTGGAATCATTCGACTTCCTTCATTGGTCGACTCGCATTGGATTTCAATCCGCTGAAAGCCGAAGTGAGAGAATCCGAAACGGACGACCGCCTCGACCGCCTCACTCATATAACCATGGCCAGTATGTGCCGTGTGAAGCCAATAGCCGACTGCAGCCTTCCGGACGTCCCAGTCGATTCCAAACAGGCTGACCGTCCCGACGAACGTCCCCGTCTCCCGTAAAAAGATGAGATACCGAAAATTCTCGCCTGTCACGTATAATTCCTGTGCCTGCTTCAAGTTTTCTTCGGTCTCGGACAACGTGGGTACTTCTTGTGCGAACGGAAGCCAGCGCTTCAGTTCATCATGCGACGCCCGAATCGCCTCGTTGACGACACGGGCATCTTCCCCGGCTCGAGGTGCCCGCAAGTATAACCGTCCGGTCTCAATCTGGAGCGGTGTATCTGTATGTGTAACGTTCATCTCGTCATTCCCCCTCTTCCATTGAAAACATACGAAACCAACAGACTTTCTCCCAGTAGCTTACCGGATGTGGCACGTAATTTTGCTACGTCACAGCCCGTGTCCCCCAAAGATTGACTCCATCTTTGCTATCGTTTTACCCCATCCTCTAAAAACATGATCGTTCCTGTCGTCGCATCGAGCTCGACATTGATACCGATCGGAAACACGTGAGACGGGAACGTATGCCCGATATCGACGTTCGTCAAAATCGGGAAGTCGACGTCTCCAAGCACTTCGAGCAACAAGTCCTCAAACGAGAACGGCGCGCCGCCCGCATCGAAATGTTCATGTTTCCCGATGATGAGTCCATTGATTTGATTGAACACACCGGCCAGTTTGAGCATACTGAGGGAACGCTCCTCGTCCGCCATCGTTTTGAAGGAGTCTTCTAAAAACAGGATAGCCCCTTCCATGTCGGGAAAATAGTCCGATTTTAAGAAGCCGGTCATCGTATTCATATTCCCACCAATCAACTTGCCACGAGCCTGCCCACCTCGAAGGGTAAGCCAGCCATCATTCGGGCGGAACGTCTTCTCCCGGTCCTGGGTCGACCAATCAATCATCTCCTCGGTCCACTCTCGGGGCACATCGAGTGTATACGGTGCCATCCGTTCCAAACAGAGTACTTCTCGCACGTAACGTTCTCCGTCGGCGAACATCGTTTCGTATTCGCCGAACGACGGGACGATGGCTGGACCATAGAACGTCGTCACACCTGTCTTTGTATAGCAGGCGAGGAGGAGTGCTGTGACATCGCTATACCCCATTATGATTTTCGGATGTTGTCGCAACGCCTCGTAATCGATATACGGTAAGAGCGAGTTCGAGTTCGTCCCCCCGATTGTGCTAATGATTGCTTTCACGTCGCGGTCGCGCAGCAACTCATTGAACTCCTCGGCCCGTTCGCGGATCGAGGCCGAACGGTATCCTTCTGATCGGTGCGTGCACCGTCCCTCCCGAACGAGAAAACCCATCCGCTTGAGCTGTTCAATTCCTCGCGCATACCGTTCCGGAAACCGGTCCGGTGCCGGAAACGACGGCGTGATGATTCCAATCGTATCCCCTGGCCGTAACGTCGGCGCTTGTTTACTTGTCCCCAACCTCATCGCTCCCTCATCTTTGTTTCATTCACTGTACGGGTTCCAAGAGTCGGCTGACAACCTATCCTAAAACAAATCAGGGTCTTCCGAGAGTGTCCGTACCTTTCGAATTTTCTGCGGACGGCCAATCCAACCGAGCACAAGAAAGAAGAATCCGCCCGCAACGATACAAAATAATCCGACCAATCCCGCGATGATGCCATGGAACCCAAACCGTTCCCCGCTCAAGACAAGGAGGAAAGGGAAGCAGGTGAACGCGACACCTAACATGATCAGTCCGCCCCATATGCGTCGCCGTGGGAATCCGATTGTCCACCATCCGAACGCCACCAATCCTGAAATGATTAAACCGATCAGTCCGACTAGCATCATCGTCAGCACCTCCACTCATCAAATTGTCTTGTTATATTCCGCAACATTGATTCAAATTCCTGTCAAAAGAATCCTGTACAATTCCTGTAATACGGGTAAATAACTAATGGAAACCATCGTACCGGAATACCGCAGAGGAGGAACGTCATGAGGACACGACTCATCTTTGCCCTCGCGTTTATCGGTCTTTGTTTAGTGGCGGTGTATTGGATTAGTACGTGGGACGACCATCAAATCGAAGGACGGATTGAGCAAATCGATATCCCCCAATTGATGATTGGTCCAAGTGACGTCTCGGGCAATGAAGTCAAGTTGTATACGATTTTAATCAATGATCAGACCGAAGTGACCGGGGGTGCGAACGACGTGCAAGAACTTCGGGTCGGTCAAGTCGTCACGGTGGAGCTCGACCGTGACGCCAAACTCAAAATTGCCGTGTCAATCCATGTAACGCCGGATTAAGCGACACGGCTTTTTTTCAGAAAACGAGCATAGTTTTTAGGGAACGGTGGAATATGAGAACAGGAAGCTGAAAGGAGCGAATTGAATGATTTCAAATACATTGTTGTCGGGGAAAGTCGCATTCATCACAGGCGCGGCATCCGGAATCGGGCGCGCCGCCGTCATCCGGTTCGTCCAAGCGGGGGCAAAAGTCGCCATCGTCGACTTAAAATTGGAGGATGCCCAGCAACTCGCGAGCCTGATCGGAGACGAACGAGCCATCGGCATCAGTGCCGACGTCGGGAAGGAAGACGAGATGAAACGAGCGTATGAACAGACCGTCGAACGTTTCGGTCACGTCGATATCGTCTTCGCGAACGCGGGTCGTAACGGGACGATCACGCCAATCGAGCATTTGTCGCTCGAGGATTGGAACGGTGTCGTCGAGACGAACTTAACGGGCACGTTCTTGACGGTGAAACATGCCATCCCGTATTTAAAGGAACGAGGCGGCAGCATCATCATCACGTCATCCATCAACGGGAACCGTTATTTCAAAAACTTCGGTTTCAGCGGTTATGCGACGACAAAAGCCGGACAGACCGGATTCGCCAAAATGGCTGCAGCCGAGCTCGCCCAGTTCGGCATTCGCGTCAACTCGATTTGTCCCGGGGCCATCGATACGAACATCGATGACTCGACGAACCGAGACGACGCCTTGCTTGAGGAAGTCGTCATCCCAATCGAGTATCCGGAAGGGAATCAGCCACTCGCCGGCAAGTCAGGCACGGCCAAACAAGTCGCGGACGTCGTGTTGTTCTTCGCGAGCAACATGTCGAGCCACGTCACCGGTTCCGAGGTGTACGTCGACGGCGCCGAATCCTTGCTTTAACGACAACAGGTCGCCCCGCGGGGCGACCTGTTCATTTGAGGATCGGGCTTTTCATGACCGCTTTCTGATAGAACGGGATAAAACCTAAACGCTCCATATTGCGGCCCGATGCCGTATCGACTTTCGTCGTGACGGTCACGTACTGACAACCCGCTGCTTTCGCGGCGGCGATCCGCTCCAAAATGAGCTGTGTCTGGTAACCTTTGCCACGGTAAGCTGGGATTGTGCTCGTCAAAAACAGTTCGCCCATCCCATCTTGGATAGCAAGAATACCGCCGGCGACAGCCGTCTCACCTTCACGGACGAGAAACGCCTGATTTTCGGGCAGCGCGTAGAAACCTTTTGCGGTATCGATCGTCTCTTGCATGATTGTCCCTGTTTCGGCGAAGCCAGCCGCGATGGCCCGGGCCCATTCGTTCACGTTATCGGCGTGCACGCGTTCGACCGCATCCGGTTCGTCTGACGGGAACACGAACGCGTTCACGTCAAGCAACCAGACATCCAAAAAGTGATCGAGCGTATAGTTGCGTTCTTGGAGCAACCGAAGGAGTGACATGTCCGCGAGCGGACAGACCTCGATATGTAGGCGGGACACGTTCTTCCCGCGCACCCACTTCTCCATCTGGTGCAAATCGTAAAAGCTGGTCGGACGATTCAATCCGAATCCGACCGCGAAACTCGTATTCCCCATTCGGAAGACATGGCCCTTGTTTTCAACAATCAATTCCGAACCTTCATAGGGAGGGGTCTGCTTACGATGCCGAATATAGGCAGACGTCCCTTCCGCTTTGATGCGTTCGATCCGCCTGGCTAGTTCTAAGCGTCTCATCTCATTCCCTCCCTCTAATCTTCCCTGAGTTTACCACACTTCGATTGCGAACAGATTGTGATTCCGTTACAGCCGGACCTCATCGACGACAAAGGACGATGATCCTTCGATTTCTTCGATGAAGTGTGACCCAAACAGCATCGCCGGTGTGAAGCTGCCAGGGATGACGCGGCCTGCACTGACAAGTCGTGACACGACTTCAAGCGCCCCGTACACAGTGAAGGCATACGTGCTAGCCGTCTTGATACGGACGATTACTTTACGACCCGATTCGTTCGTCGCCTCACCCCAGACGTACGTCGACGAACGTTCCCGTTCTGACTCGTCCGGCCCACTCACATGTTCATCGACATAACGGAGCAACTTTCCTTGCACCGCGTCACTGCCGAGAATCGGACCGAACCAAGACAAAAGCCTCGCTCCGTAGGCATAGACAGGCGGAACCGGCACCCACGTCGTGATATTCGGGATGCCTGTCGTATAGTAGGCGGTCGAGACATCGCCCCACGGAATGGCGATGGCCGTTTTCTTGCCGCGTCCAAAATCGATGTGACGTCGTTTCGCCCCAAGTGGGAACGGCGTCAGTTCACCATCTTTCCGCTCGGCACTGCTCGATCCAAGTCCGCGGATGGCCGTTTTCAGCGTCCCGCGCGAGATACCGGCAGCCGCCGAGAAGCCGAGGGCGAGATTCGTCGCGTCCGGCATCAACTCTTTCAGCTTTCGGCCCACACAGTCGGTCGGGATAACGTCGAAGCCGACACCCGAACAGAGCAACACGCCCGCTTCCTGCGCGAGCTTGGCCCGTTTCTTCGAGTGAATGTATTCGAACACCTCGATTTCCCCGGTAATATCTAAATAATGTGTCTTCGTGGCGAGACACGCCTCGACCATCGGCCGACTCGTATCGGCGAACGGTCCGGCACAATGTAATACGAGGTCGATGTCTTCCAATTGGCGTGTCGCCTTATCGAATGACAAGTTGAAAACGCGCGTCTCACACGCGAGTTCTTCCCCAAGCTTGGCGATCGCGTCCGCACGCCGACCCGCGAGCACCGGTGTCATCCCTTGTTTCACAGCTTGGCGGGCAATCAATTCACCCGTGTAACCGTTCGCCCCATAAATCATCCATTTCATCACGATTCCTCCTTCAACTCTGCAAACATGTCTTTTCTTTGTTCCCTATCCTACCAACTTTCACCCGTATCAGCGATGCATCACGTCTTGCATCACCCCAATCAAATAGACGACGCCAACAGCGGTCAAGGCGACGCCAACGGGTATGACCAGACTGGACCACGCCTGTCTCGTTGCAAATCGACGATCTTTATACGTCAAGTAGCGGTCAATCATCCAATATAGAACCGCCGCCCCTACACTGAGCCAGAGCAAGACGAGTCCGAACCCAATATGTAAGCCAAACGAGACGAGCGGCTCGAACCGCCTCGACATTCGGCGTGCCATCCAATCGCTGAACATCGACATCAAGACGCTATATGTGACGATCACGGGGAAACTGACCACCAAATAAGTGGCCGTCAACATGAGAAGCCCGTTCACCGTGTCACCGATCTCACTGCTGTCCGGACCTTGCGGGATGACGATCCAACAAGCCAACAAGAATGCATAAATCGGCGCAGTAAGCGACGCCGCGACGATTTTCCGAGTCCACATGTCCATTCCCCCTCTTCTCCTCCCACTCTACACGACTGCACAAAAAAGCGCACAAAAAAACCAGCCTGGTTAAAGGCTGGTCGAATGCTCAGTTGTTCGTAGCTTCAGTTGCTTTCGTACGGACCGTCTGCATCGCTTCTGTCCATGGGACGAGCTGGTCGAGCATGTCGTTGACCGATTGAATTTGCACGTCTTTCGGTGCGAAATGTGTGCCGTTCTCGAAGTCTGTGAAGAGCGAGAGCGCTGGGTGGACACGGACGTGGGCGATCAAGAGCTCGCTCAACACGCCGCGCAAGTGTTCCGTCGCACGTGCGCCGCCGACCGAACCGTATGAGACGATTCCGGCTGCTTTGTTATGCCATTCGTTGCGCAAGTAGTCGAGGGCGTTTTTGAGCGCGCCTGTGATCGAGTGGTTGTATTCTTGAACGATGAAGACGAAACCGTCCATCTCAGCGATTTTCTCAGACCAGGCGCCAGCACCTGTTGCGTCACCGCCTGGCTCGCCGAGAAGCGGAAGGCTGTAGTCTGCGATGTCGATGATTTCATAGTTGGCGTCACCGCGTTTGTCCGCGAGTTCTTTCACCCATTCTCCGACCTGCGGGCTGACGCGTCCTTCACGAGTAGATCCGAGTACGATTCCAATTTTCAACATGTTAGTTCCTCCTTGTGAGTTGGTTGGTTCTTCTTGTTTACCGAACAAACGATTCAAAAAGCTCATTTCATTCCCTCATATTCTTTCTCGAACGTTTTTGTACTTCTGACCGTATCGATCGGTCGAACCATCGCTTCAATCTGTTCCCGCTTCGGTTCTAAGAACGGCGGGAGTGACAATTTTTCACCGACCGTCTCATACGGCTCATCGCCCATGAATCCTGGTCCGTCCGTTGCCCATTCGAACAGGATTTGCGGCGCGACCCGTGCATACGACGATTCGAAGAAGAAGCGATCGACATAACCTGATGTCGGTAACCCGAACTGTTGCAAGCGTGCCGTCCATTCATCGAGGACACTGCGGTCATCGACACGGAAAGCGACGTGGTGCACCGTTCCGAACCCTTGGCGCGCGACTGGTGACGTCTCGTCATGAATGACGACGACTTGCGCCCCGTTTCCACCCTCACCTCCTTCAAAAAGATGCGCGTCACCTTCTTGTCCGATCTCTTCGAACAACATGACTTGCTCCATCACTTGTTTGAAATACGTAAAGTCCGCGATGCGGATGAAGATTGGACCGAGACCTGTGATGGCGTACTCGAGCGGAATCGGGCCATTTTGCCACGGCTCGCCTGACGCGACGCCGACGTTGAACTCATCCGAGATGAGCTGGTACGCCTGCTCGTCGAAGTCGACGAACGAGAGTATCTTCTTGCCGAACTGCTCGGTGATGCCTTCATGCTTCACACCAAGCCGGTCGAAGCGACGAACCCAATACGTAAGTGCCTCGTCGGTCGGGACGCGGAACGACGTCTTGGCGATCTCGTTCGTCCCATGCACGCCTTTTGGGATGCCGGGGAAATCAAAGAACGTCATATCTGTCCCGGCGCTGCCTTTGTCATCGGCGAAAAATAAGTGGTACGTCTGAATGTCGTCTTGGTTGACCGTCTTTTTGACGAGACGCATTCCAAGGACGTTCGTGAAGAAATCGTAGTTCTTTTCGGCGCTGCTCGTAATCGCCGTCACGTGGTGAATTCCTTTTACATGGTTCATTAAAATCGCTCCTTCAAAATCTTGATTTCGAGATAATTGATTAAAAAATTTTTGACGCCTCAGCACGTTTGCCAATCGTCTTCAATTGAGTGATCGTTTCATCTAGATCGAGTCCATCGAACAACTCGTCCATTCGTTTTTCGTGGGCCGGAAAGATACATGACATAAGTGTCTGTCCTTCCTCAGTCAGTGCCGCATACGTGACACGACGGTCGCTCGGACACGCTTTTCGAATCAAGTAACCTTTCGATTCGAGCCGATCGACGATATACGTCATACTCCCGCTCGACAGAAGGACCTTCTTCCCGATGATTTGAATCGGTTGGTCGCCTTTATGGTAGAGCAGTTCAAGGACCGAGAACTCGGTCGGGTTCAGCCCGTACTCAGCGACTTCATGCTTGACCACGTCTTGTATCGACTGCGAGGCTCGAAGCAACACTGTGATGGCTTTTAAGGTTTTCCGTTCTTCCATGTGTTCCCCTCCTTTGCTGAGAGAAAACAATACTTTAAATTTAAATATCTTTAATTCGAGATAAATATAACATGACAATTTCTGTTGGTCAATCCATTTAACTCAAAAAAAGACGAGTTGCCTCGTCTCGTCATTTCAGTCGTACGTCTCGTCAAGATTCCGCGCATAAAATGCGATGGCGCGACGATACCGTTTGATGCTGTCATCCGGCTCCGGGCTTGCGAGCAATTCGAGCAACGCACCGGTCGCCTCACTGTGGCGTCCGAGATTGTAATGGGTCATCGCCTGGAACGCTTTGAGCGCCCCGATGTCTGGGAACTGTTCAATCGCCTTGGCGAACAACTCCTCAGCGTCCTCATAGCGGCCGAGCGCCCGATACGTGCTGCCGAGTCCGATATACGTCTCCCGGAGCTCTTCACCCGAGAGTCCGAGCCGGATTGCCCGTTCGTAATGCAGGACGGCTTGACGTTCTTCCCCTAGCGAATCATAACACCAGGCACAATGGGCATGTAGGCGTGGATTCTTCTCGTCTTGACGGAGCAACATGAGCAACAGCTGCTTCGCCCGCTCGAGCTCCCCGTTCTCACGGAGACGAATCGCTTCGTCGAGGCCTTTCTCTTCTGGGGTTTGGACTTCCAAGTCACTCAAGTCATCGAGCCATGTTTGCAACAACTCATAATAACGGCCGACATGGACGCCATCGACGAGGGCATGATGCGCTTGGACTGAGAGCGGCATCGTCATCCGGTCACCCGTCTCCGTAAACTTGCCCCAGGCGATGCGCGGCACCGTATCATGCTGTTGCTCATGTGTCGGGTGGCTGATGCTCGTGAACGTGACCCAAGGCACGCTCGTGATATAAAGGAGGCTGTCCGGCTCATCGTCGCCGACAACGACTTCCCGTTTCGCCCCGCTCATCCGGTCCGTCACTTCTTCCATGAAGTCCGGGAACGCGTCTTTATACGTCGCCGTACAAAAATTGAAGACGTCATCGTCCATCATGACAGTAAAGGAAGGATGCACGACGTCATGCTCGATGACCTCGTCGCCGCGGATGCGGTAGCGAAGTTCCGGGATGGCGTTCGCCGTTTTGACGGCACCGTACAAGAACAGCTTAAAGAACGACTGGCCGGTCCGTTTGGCGTGCGTATGTAACTTCGTCACATCGACGCTCGCTGTCACGTTGAAATGTGGGGCGTCGAACGCCTTGAAGAACTCGTAGTGCTTCTTGCGCGACCACGTCTCGGTATTGATGGTTTTCATAATTCGTCCCCCTGTTTTTTCTTTCACTGTACCAAAGGGAACAGGCCGTTCAAAGTTTTTGTTTCAACTCGGCGTAATGCTCGTTCGCCAACTCGAAGTAGACAAAGTCACGACGTTCAATCCGATCGAGTGTCGCTTTGAAATCACGCCATCCTCTCTCGACGAGTTCCGGCGTCAATTCCCCGGCTTCCGTCGCTTCCTCGAACTCGTCCTCGTCTTTGCGGACGACGTCGCCGTTCGGGAAGATGAGGATGTCGAGCAACAAGTCGTCCATATACGGGATTCCGTCCTCATATCCGATCGCTTCGACGATATCGATGTACCATTGAACGATGTGCCCTTCATCATTAAACATGACGGTCACACCGAACGGCTCGTCGTCCGGGAAATATTGGAGCCAGCTGTAACCGGCATCGGCGACGATGAACTCTTCTCCTTTGTGTATCTTATATTGAGGTGCGCGGACCACATCGATTTGAAACAAGGCGACGGTCCCGGAGAAACGGTCATCATGTACCTCCATTTGCGCGTAGCGATGTTGCAAGATTCGTTCCCAATCCCGGCGGTTGGCAAATTTCCGTTTTGGCATATGTCTCTCTCCTTTTGTCCCAATTCATACATAAAGAAAGAGTTCGCCAAAATCCGACATTTCCCTGTTCAATCGTACAGATTGTGTTGATTGAACCAGACGAGATGGCTTTGCTTCAATCGTTTTCGCTCGACCATCCGTGTAAAGGCGTCGGTCGAGATGAAGCGATTGCCTGGGTGAATGGTCGCCAACTGCAGCAAGATGAATCGAATGCCGCGCTCGCCTTCCTGAAGCCGGATGTGAACCATCGTCCCATCCTCGTCAAATCGATTCAAGAATAACTCAATCTTACAGTCCTCTTTTAACAGACGCGACGTGACGAAAGCGGTTTGACTGATGAGCGATTCGAAGTCGTGATGGAGCGTATAACCGGAAGGACCGTTCAAATCCAAGGCGAACGTGAACGTATCGAGCGTCGTCTGTTGAAACACTTTCGACTGCAATCGTCCAAGTTTCGCCGTCGCATACCAATCGATCTCCTTTACCGGTTCCCCTTCATACGGTTTCGACCCAATCAGCTGTAACGGATTTTGGAGTGGTGACGCCAAGAGCGGCCGGTCCCCGAGCGCGAGCCGTTTCGTCCCGACCGGTGGATGAAGAATGAGTGATGGGAGGACGGTCCACGCTGTATCGACCGGTCGCTCATATAAATACGTTCCGAGTCGAAACGGGAGCGTGACGGCGATGACGCATTCCTCAAATGCGGCGGGACCGCGATACTCGGCGCGCACGACCAATTCGTAGCGGGCTCGACCGACATCGACCTCATAGTCGAGCACGTTCGGAAGGCGCTCATGCGCCGGAAAGCTGATTCCTGAGCTCACCTTCAAACGAATGCGCAGCGGAAGTCCGAGCCGGTCCAACTCGTCCACCCCATCAACCACCAACACGAGTCGACTCTCATCTCCGACAAACAGCAATTCTTCGTATTGCGTGAACCGGAGATCGATGTGCCGCTCAAGTTGTTGCCGCGTCCGCTCGAGCATCCAAATCGCACTCGCTACAATGAAACATAGATAGCCGAACCCATAGACGTACGGGAAGAACACGAGCATGGCTCCGCTCACGAGATATATAGGGAGGAGCCGGCGCTGCAACCAAGCGTGCGTGGAGAGGATCATCGTCAGCCCTCGACCGGCACGGGCACGGTGTCTAAAATGTGTGCGATGACGTTCGCTTTCGTCGACTTGATGCCGCCTTCGAGCGTCAAGCTGATCCGATGGGCGAGCACGTACGGCGCCACGGCTTTGACGTCTTCCGGGATGACGTACAGTCGGCCGGCCAAATAGGCATAGCTTTGACAAGCGCGGAGCAGTGCAATCGCCCCGCGTGGACTGACCCCGACCTCGACGGACGCGTGGGCCCGGGTCGCATGGACGAGACCGAGCATATAGTCGAGGACATCGTCTTGAATCGCGACTTGTCTCGTCTCGGCCTGCGCTTCTTGGAGCGAGGTAAGTGACGTCACCGCCTCGATGTGTTTGCGGGTCTCGGTCAGCACTTGCAGCAACAGTTCTCGCTCTTCGGCGGCGTCCGGATACCCTACCGGAATCGAGATGAGGAACCGGTCGAGTTGTGCGTCCGGCAGTGGGAACGTCCCGGCCGATTCAATCGGGTTTTGCGTCGCGATGACGAAAAAAGGCTTCGGCATCGGATACGTCTTTCCGCCGATTGACACTTGTCGTTCTTCCATCGCTTCGAGTAGCGCCGACTGGGTGCGCGGGACGGCCCGATTGATTTCATCAATCAGGACGATGTTCGCGAAAATCGGACCTTGCCGATGATCAAATCCTTGCGTCTTCATGTTGAAGTAGTCGGTCCCGATGACGTCGGACGGGAGCAAATCAGCCGTAAATTGAATGCGTGAGAATGATCCGTCAAAACTTCCAGCGATCGCTTTGGCAAGCAACGTCTTCCCCGTCCCAGGTACGTCCTCGAGCAAAATATGTCCCTCGGCGAGAAGCGCCGTGCAGCAGAGCCGGACGACCTCACTCTTTCCTAAGTACACTTCGTTCAACTGTTTGATGACCGCTTCGATTCCCATTTCGTTCCCCTCCGTTACATGTGTCTTACTCGCAGTTTACCTGTTTATGGTAATATAGACAATAAATAGTCTGAACATTCCGATAAGGAGGGAAAAGATGAAGTGGTCGTCTCGATTTATAGGATTTCTTGTTGTGACAGCTTGTCTCGTTGTGACGTTCGTCTTTGTCAGCAAGACGACGTTCAGTTGGTTTCAAACGATCAATACACCTGCTCCAATTAACGTGACGGAAGTGAACAGAGAAGAAGAGGATAAGCGGCAAACAGGCGGCATCGATATGGGGAAAACGACAGGGCCCAAATTTGAGGGAGACCCTCGCCCGAAGGAAAAGATGCTCAAATTCAAGTTCGGTCGCGGGAATGGCAATGACCCCGGCGGACTCGGCACGTTGTTCGCTCTCCTCGCTGCTGTCGGGTTGACCGTCTATGGCGTGCGTAGATGGCTGCGTCGTCAACGGGGAAAAGGATTCACGTTCTCTAGTAGACAGAATGCCTTTGCGCCACTGTCGCTCAACGCGGACACATCGATTAAGGCACAGACGTTCCCGATGCTCACGAATATCGAACTGAGGGATTGGCTGATCACGTTCAACGCGTCGCTCGCCCCTGAGCTAAAGCTTCGGACGAATGAGACGGTCGTCGACTGGTTCGAACGCATCGAGCTGACGGATATCGACGCCTCGCTTTATCATCTGATTCGATATGGTCCAGCCTCCAATCATGATATCCCGTTGGCGCAACAACAACGCTTTCACGCGGCACTCGACCGTTACTTGAAGCGGCAACCCTGAGCGAGAAAGTACCCGGGTTCTCAATAGCCGGCATACATGCTACGCTTATTGGTAATAGGAAAAAACTGTAACTTTTTTAGGAGGTTGGATTGATGAAACGCCTAGTCTTGCTCGGGTTCAGTCTGTTTTTGCTGACCGGCTGCACCGATCCAGTTGAGCAACCCATCGTCCCGGCCGACACAAATGAGCCGTCGCCCGAAGACATCACCGCTTGGACGCGAGAAGACTTTAAAGACGTCTTCGACCAATATGAAAAAGTCCCGCCACTCTTGCAGGCACTCGAGAACGATGGACTCACCCCGTTCCGCGAGACGTTCGAGCACGTCGTCATCGCCGGCGATGGCATCCATCATACATACGCCGACATTCATCCATTCAAACTCGATGACGGCACGTACGCCACCGTCTATGAGAGCGAGAACGGAGATATCGCTAATGGTCCCGAGTCGATCGCCCCGCTGTTTTGGCAAGAAGCGTCGTTCCTTCAATTCGTCGAAGAGATTGAGAAACGGAAATATGGAACGAGTGCCCCACCGACGGACGTCGTCCTGACCGAAGACGAGTTCCAGGCGCTCTATAACCGCCACGCCTACACGTCCGCGCTCATCGTCGAGCTCGACGAATGGGGCGTGCAAGTCGCACGCGACCCGCTCGAGAACGTCATCATCGCTGGAAACGGAGTCAAGGAAGTGAAAGCCGACCTGATTGTCTTTGAAGTCGAGGACGGCTACGCCATCGTCTACGACCAAGACGGGGAGATTTTCAAAGGGCCAGAGTCGATTGCCCCACTGTTTTGGAGCGAGACGGATTATGAAAACTTACTCGAGAAGTATGAATGACTCACGGGACACTCAGTCACACCATCGGACTGCGTGTCTCATATCAGGCACGCTCTCTTTCATTTATTGATTCTAGGAGGAAACGATATGGACGTTGTGTATTACTCATACCCGGTCGATGCCATCTTATATATGTATTTAGGGGCGACCGCCGTCGTCAGTCTCATCATCGGGCTGCTCGTTTGGCGTCTGTTCAAGCGCCGGGATGTCGGCTTTTGGATAACGCTCGTTCTCAGCTTTGTCGGGCTGTCGCTCTCGCTCGTCTGGTTTCAAAACGCTTCCGTCGCCGTGTTCATGGGGACACTGCCATGGTTGATCAATCTCGTCTTCTCCCTTTTGCTGTACGGCCTGTTCGTCGGCATCATCTATGTCACGTTCCGACCGCGAAAGCTCGACCGCATCAAATGACGGTATGCTATACTCATGTTAATAAACGACCACTAGGGGAGCCTTCGGGCTGAGACGGCACGCGCCGGACCCTTCGAACCTGATCTGGCTCATACCAGCGTAGGGAAGTGGTGTGGGATTCGTCTGTCTTTCCACGCCACTTCTCCACTTGGAGAAGTGGCGTTTTCATTTTGAAAGGAGACTATCTATGCGTATTCAACAACTCACTTGGATGGCGATGCTCATCGCCATCGCCGTCATCGGTTCCCTGTTCATCTCGATTCCGACCGGTGTCGCCCGTGCCTATCCGATTCAACATATGGTGAACGTCATCGCCGCCGTCACCGTCGGGCCGATCGGCGCCGTTCTTGTCGCGTTCGTGACCGGACTCGTCCGTGTCATGACCGGGACCGGGTCTCTCTTGGCGTTCCCTGGCGGTATGATTGGAGCGCTTCTGGCCGGCTTATTTTTCATGAAAACGAATCGAGTCATGTTCGCCGCATTCGGTGAAGTCATCGGGACCGGCCTCATCGCCTCGCTCATCGCCGTCCCGTACGCCAAGGTGTTGATGGGGAGCGAATTCGGCGCGCTGTTCTTCTTCCCGGCTTTCCTCGCCTCAAGTGTGACCGGAGCCGTGCTCGGCTGGATCGTCTTGACTCGGGTCAAGCAATTGCGGCCGCTCACGGTGAAACGATAAATAGGAGTTCCCCCCGCTAAAGAAAATGGTAAAATCAGGATAGCACATCCAAGGAGGTCATTTCTTGAATCGATTGACGCTATTACTGGCTGCCACCGCTTGCCTATTCATGTCCGGTCTCTTGTATACGCTTGAACGCATCGCCACGTTCACCCGCTGGAATGCTCAAATTGCGACGGGCACGTTTTCCATCGAGCCGATGTTCATCGATGTGCTGCTACAAAACGTGTTCATCTCGATTTTCGGGGTGGCCGCGATCGTCCTCTTTTTCAGGGCGGGCAACGCTGTCCAACACACAACGACCAAAAAAACAGGGACGGCCGACTTATGACGGCTGTCTCTGTTTGACGTGACGTTATAGTTTTATAACTCTAGTGAAGAAGGAGTGTTTAGTTATGGACATTAATCGCAATCTTTATTTTTACTCATTGTTAGTAGGGACTTTAGTTTTTCTATTCATTTTCATATCTGAATTCTTTTTCAATTTTGGAATCATATCGAATTACTCGATTACATTGCTCTTTCTTTCTTTGACCATTCTGTTGGCTGTACTACTTATTTTTTCCATTTTTTATATCAAAAAATTTAAAGACGAAAAAGGGAACATATTATTGGGCGTATTAATATTTTCAGGATCCATTTTCCTGCTTTTCTTACTACTCAATACGCTAGTGATGGTGTAAGTTGAACCGGTGTTCCGTTTAGAACGTCGATTCGATAAAATGAAACAAAGGAGTGACACGATGAAACAAATCCACCATCTCTGCATCCAGACGCCCGACTATGAGGCGTCGAAACAATTTTATGAAGCACTCGGCTTC
This sequence comes from Exiguobacterium sp. SL-10, assembly GCF_004337025.1. NCBI lineage: Bacteria > Bacillati > Bacillota > Bacilli > Caryophanales > Exiguobacterium > Exiguobacterium sp. SL-10. The sequence continues at coordinate 195,949 of NZ_SJUP01000005.1, forward strand.
GAACTCGTTCAGGAGTCGCCCGACTTTCATACGCGCGCGTTCAACAGCTGGCTCAAACTCGGCGACTTTTATATCGAGCTCCAAACGGCCAAAGTCGACGAGACGTTGTCACCATACTCGAAACACGCGGCTGGTCCAGTCCACTTCGCGCTTTACGTCGATGACCTCGAAGCGGAAGTACAGCGCCTCGAGGACCTTGGTGTGACGTTCTTACCGAAGCACGGCGGGAACATCTACTTCGTCGTCGATGGCCATTTAAGTAAACTGAAAGCCCCGGAAGGCACAATCATCGAGCTGCGGGACACATTTTTAATCAAATGAGGCGCTGCCTCGCTTTTTTATTTTCAAAATCGCACACCCTCATGTTTTTTGCCGCCTTCGAACAGGTACATGACAGAGAATACACTTTGTCCGTACCGTTTGGAGGCCTTTTATGAAATATCTCGATTATTGGAGTTACTTATCGCTCTCCCTCGCCAAGCTGTTCCTCTTCAGCCTATTGACCGCGAGCGCGTTCGATGTCAGTTTTCTATTCATCAACCTCGCGACCATCTTGATGATGACGAGTTGGGCGCTACTCGTCAAACCGCAAACACGTCGCTGGATTTTGTTCGCGTCTTTATTTTTGCACAGCACGCTCCTCATCTCGGACGTCTGGTACTACCGCTATTTCGGCAACTTGTTGTCGGCTGCCTTGCTCTCGGACATCGGCCAGATGGGAGACGTCGGTGGCGGCTTTTTGACGCTGATTCAAGCACCCGACTTCCTCTTGTTCACGGATTTGCTCGTCTATGCGGCTGTCCTCGTCTATATGAAGCGACACCCGGTCACGGAGTCGAAACGTCTTGGTCGTCGCTTGGCAGTAACTGGTTTTCTCATCGGCCTCCTCGTCTTTACCGTCCCGACTGCCGTTTATTACGCGGACACAGACAATCGGCAAACTCCAATCTCGAACATGCGCGAGTATTATCAGCTCGGGTTTTGGGGTTATCACGGGCTCGATGCATTTCGCGGTATTCAGGATGCCTTTGATTTCGGTGACAATCTCACGGAACGCGAGCGCGACCAAATTGAAGCGTTCGCGACCAAACCGGTTGAGGCCACAGCCGATACGAACGTCATCGTCGTCCAGCTCGAGTCGTTCCAAACGTCCGTGATTGGCCAGACGGTCAACGGTCAAGAGCTGACACCGCATTTGAACGCGCTTCGCGATGAGATGCTGTACTTCCCGAATTTTTACCATCAGACGCATGAAGGACGTACGTCCGATGCGGAGTTTACCGTCAACGCCTCGCTTTATCCCGTCAAATCTGGATCCGTGTATACGCAGTATGCGACGAACATGTTTGATGCCTTGCCTGCACAGTTAAAACGAGCCGGCTATGACACGGCCGCGATGCATGCGTTCGACAAGGAGTTTTGGAATCGCTCTAATTTCTATGAGCAAATCGGCTACAACCACTTTTTCCATCAAGACGATTATCCGTCCGAGCCTGTCATCGGCATGGCTGTCGGCGACAAAGAGTTTCTGACGACGTCGGTCGACCACTTGGACACGTTGGACGAACCGTTCTATTCGTTCATGGTCGCATTGACGAGCCACACACCGTATGAGATTCCGGACGAAGAGAAACGGTTGGATCTATCGGGATATGACGATCCGCTCCTACAAGGCTATTACCACACCGTCCACTACACCGATGCCGCCGTCGGTCTCATGGTCGAACGACTGAAAGCCAACGGAATATGGGATGACGCCTTGGTCGTCTTTTACGGTGATCACGATAGCGGCCTTACCATGGCAGGAGACGAGATGGTCGTGAAAGCGGACGCCGACTCCACGGTCGACTTGTTTCAGCTCGATCGCTCCGTCCCGTTATTCGTTAAACCGTCTGGGCTCGAACAAGGGCAGACAGTGGAGGCGAACGGCGGTCAAGTCGACCTGGCCCCGACCATCCTCGATTTGCTCGGGATGACACCGACCTATATGCTCGGAAGTTCACTCCTCGACGATGATCCGAATTTGACCGTGTTCCGAAACGGCTCATTCCGCTACGAAGACCTCTATTTCGTACCGGATTTGACGGAGTCGGTCGGCAGCGGTATGTGTTATTCGGTCGAGACCGGCGATGACTTGCCGCTTCAAGCATGCGAACCGTATATTGACGAGGCCGTCGAACAGCTCCGTTTATCCGATACGATCATCGAGAAGGACGCACTGTCCAACTTCCAACAAAACGACAAACAAGCCGCTCCGAAGTAATCGGGACGGCTTGTTTTTTGTCAGTAGACGTTTCGTAACGCGGCGATATCGATCTTTTTCATCGGCAAGAATGCCTCGGTCACTCGCGCCAACTGCTCCTTTGTACCGGTCGTCAACATCTCTTCCATCTCCCACGGCACGATTTGCCAGGAGACGCCATAACGGTCCTGGAGCCACCCGCACTGTTCCGCTTCCGGAACGGCCGACAGCTTGGCCCAATACTCATCAATTTCATCTTGCGACTCACAAAATGCAATGAGCGATTGCATCTCATTGAAGGCGAATTGATGATGTTCCGCGCTATCCATGGCGACAAACTCGCGTCCGGACAAGACGAAGCGAGCGTAATTGAGCTTTCCTTCCAACTCCGGACCGTCTGTCGCTTCGTAACGGACCATATGATCTTCGAGCACGTATGAATCGGGAAAAATGGAAATCCAATCGTTCATCGCCGCTTCGGCGCGCCCGAACACGTCCCCGACGAACAAAAAGCACGGGGTCACCGTCTGGATATCCATCCCGCCACTATGCATGATTTGCCAGGAGACACCGTGTTTGTCTGTCAACCAGCCATAGCGCTCGCTGAAATCATACGTATCGAGCGGCATGAGCACGTCTGCCCCGTCCACAAGTTTGTTCCAAAGCGTCTCCACTTCTTCCGACGTCGGGAACGTGATCATATAGGAAATGGATGGGTTACGTTCTTTCAGCTGACCAGCGCCGAGCAGTTGAAAGAACTGCCCCGACAGCGAGACGGTCACAATCGTCGTTTCACCCGACGGCGTATCTGCAAGTTTCGTCGTATAGTCGACAAATGAATCAGGAAACGTCGACGCGTACCACTCCGCAATTTCCTCGACGTCGCCTTCGAACCAAATACACGGGATAATCGATTGGGTGATCATCGAATTGACTCCTTTCAGACTTCACGCAGACGATACACATCACGGACAGCGAGCAGTGTCTCGGCTGCCTTTCGGTATGCTTGATAGTGTGGGGAGTTGATATGATGGTCGAGTGCCGTCTCGTCTTCGTATTTTTCATAGAACACGAACGTACCTGGTGCATCGATTGACTCATGGAGTACATACGTCAAGCACCCTTCCTCTTCTCTCGATGGGGGAATGACTTCATCGAGCGCTTGCCGTAACTCGTCTTCTTTCCCCGGATGTGCCTTTAAGACAGCAGTGATGACAATTTCCATAGCTTGTTCCTCCTCATGTTCTGACTGACGCAAGACTTTTCCCGTTTTAGAAGAGATGTATACGCAAATGGACACGCCTATTTGTAAAGGCGTATCCATCGTTTAGACGAGTTCGTTCGCAATCTCGTTCAATTCTTCAATTTGATGTTTTAATGAGAGCAATGCCTCTTGTTGCGACATCGTCAACACATGAACATCTTGACTGTTCACTTCAAGCGCATTCATCAACGCCGACATTTGGCCGGTCACTTGATGGACTTTGTTCAGTTGTGAAGCGACGACTTGAAGCTGTGTCGATGTTTCATCTACTGTCCCAGCGACCGTACCTGTCGTCTGGATCATCGAAAGAATCGATGTCCCACTCTTACGGACTTGTTCTTCTTGTGCCGATAAACGCTCTGTGCTGCCATCGATCGCCCGTTCTGTCACTTGTACTTCTTGCATGACAAGCTGGATGATGTCATTGATTTGAGCCGAAGCTTGCGCGGTTTGGGCCGACAAATTTCGAATCTCGGTCGCGACGACGGCAAACCCTTTCCCGTGTTCACCTGCTCGTGCCGCCTCAATCGATGCGTTGAGCGACAGCAGGTTCGTTTGAGACGAAATTTGCTGAATCGTACCGGTGATACTTCGTACTTCTTGAAATCTTTCTGTCAATCCTTTAAACGCTTGATTCACTTCGCCGATACTTACATTCAGTTCAGCAAGCGATCGTTCCGTCGAATCCATATTATCATGTGAAACTTGGGCATCTTGTAAGACACCGTTCACTTGGGAAGTTGTCTCTTGAAGTTGCTGTTGCATGCGTTCAAACGCTTGAACCGTTGACTGGATTTGTGATGCTACGTTTTGAATCAACCCTGCTTGTTCAGACGTCCGGTTCGTCATCAAACCGATTTGTGTGGTCACTTGTTCTGAGGCATGTGTGACAGAGTCGACGGAATCACTCATCGTGAATACAGCCCCGTGGAGTGTAGTCGCACTCGCTGTCGTCTTCGCCATCGTGAGTTCCACTTCACTCGCATGTTGTTCTGCTTTCTCTTGTTGTGTGAACGTCTCATGCAATAACTTTCCGCCAAAAAATGAGACAAAGTATGCGCCAAACAACGCCATCGTGAGCACCGTGAACCAAATGACGAGGTCAACTGGCGTTGTAAATGAAAATCGGCCCAGGCCTACAGCTACGACTGATACGATTAGAGCGAGAACGCTACCGTATAACACAAGATGGCGGTTCAAGTACATCAACATCAAGACGATGTACAGAAAGACGATGTTTTGAATCGCGTCACCCGGCAACGTCAAGATGATCGCTGAAGCCGCAATATACATTAACGTGACAAGTCCGTACTTTAACCAAGTACGTTCGACAAAGAAACGATAACCAACCCATGAAGCAAGCTGAATGATACATCCCGTCACAATAAAACGGACTGTGTCTTGTCCAGCTAGTTCTCCAATCCAGTACAAAGCACCCATAATCGGATAAGAAAGAAAAAATAAAACAATCAACATACGTGATACGAGTAACGAGCTCATTTTTTCAAAATGATTCACCATACTTGTTGCCTACTTTCAATAAAATTAAGGTCTATCTTATATTTCGGTCCATTTTTTAAAATCTTAAGCTCGCTCTTCTCCGTTTTGTTGACATTGACTAAACGTAAAAAAACAGCACAACCGTCGTTGTGCTGTCCGTGCATCCTAAACCCTATTCCCTATCTTTAACTTTTCGTTTGAACGGCCACCAGACACCGTCGCCGAACGATACGGTGATCGCTGGGATGAGCAACGGCAACACGATCAATCCGTACAGCAACAGTCCAGTGATGACGATCGTCGCGATTTGGACGAGACTGAGCACGCCCGACGGGATCATCGCTCCGAACGTACCGGCGAGGATGACGGCGGCGGTCATGATGACTGTGCCCATCTTCGTCATCGAATGGACGAGCGCATCACGTACCGTCATCCCATTGATCGATTCTTCGCGGAATCGATCGAGCAAGAAGATTGAATAGTCGATGCCGAGGGCAATCAGCATGACGAACCCGAAGAACGGAACGGCCCAACTGATGCCGTCGTAGCCGAGCCCTTCCACGAAGATGAGTTCCGTGATGGCTGCTGACGTGTAATACGTCAGTAAGAGCGAACCAATCATATACAGCGGCATGATCATCGAGCGGAACAATACCGTCAACACTACGAACAGCGTCACGAGCATAATGGCGACCGTCCGATTAAAGTCGTTCGTCGACGTCTCGTTCAAGTCGCTGTTAATACTCGAGATGCCGGCATATCCGATCGTCGCGTCCGCGAACGGCGTATCTGTGACGACCCGGTCCATCGTCGCTTTCACGGTCTCGACCGTATCGATTGCTTCCGGTGAGTAAGGGTCCATCTCGAGGATAACCTCGAGCTGTGTCGCCGTCCCGTCGGCAAACACGTAGCGCTCGATCGCCGGTGCGAACTCCTCTGACGTAAGCGTCCCTTCCGGTAGGTAAACGCCTGTGTCGCGCAGACTATCAGAACTACTCAAGTCTGATAGGAATGCCGCCGCGTCATTGATACCCGCCTCAATTTGAGCGAGCCCCGCGTTTGCTTCTCCGACACCCGCAGCGAGTTGTCCGAGTCCTGTCCCGAGTTCTCCGGCTTGGGCACCTTGTGCCGTCAACGCCGTAGCAGCTTCATTGATGCCTGCCTCGATTTGACCGAGACCGGCAGACACTTGTCCGAGTCCCGCCACGGCCGCAGGGATGTTTTGCGAAGACGTGAGACCTTGACTAATCAACCCGAGTTGCGCGTTCAACTGGCCGAGTCCTGCTGCCGCTTCCGCGAGCGGGGCGCCGGCGTTTGTTGAACCGGCCGGCAATTGTCCGACGACCGCCTCAAGCCCAGATTCGACTTGCGCGAGTCCGTCCTGAACATCACCGAGACCAGTCTCAGCCTCTGTCAGCCCAGCACTCACCTGTTCGAGCTGTGTATCGACGTAAAAGTCATCGATGACGTCACCGGTCGGACGCGTCACGGAACGAACACCGCTCACCCCATCGATCTGTTCAAGTTCATTCGAGAACTTCTCGATGTACGGAATATCGGCTTCAGACAGCGCACTCTCTTGTTTCAAAATGACTTGGACCGGAAGTGACTCGCCTTGTCCGAACCCTTCCGAAATCAAGTTGAGGCCGCGCACTGAATCGTAATCGTCACCAATCTCATCGACCGTATTGAACGAACGGGCGTCATCATATGTGAACAGCACCGGTACGGTAATCAATGCGACGACGAGGATTGAGACGAACGGTCGATTGACCGAGATGCGGCTGAATCCGGCCCAAAGGCGGCTGTCGTGGTGCTCGCCCGCCTTCTTCGATGGCCAGAACAAGCGATGCTTGAGCGTCGCCATAAAGAACGGCACAACCGTGAACAAGATGAGCAAGAGGACGGCAATCCCGACCGCGACGGCGACGGCCGATTTGAAGATTGGGAAATCGGCAAAACCGATGGCCGCGAAACCGACGAACACGGCGAGACCGCTGATCAAAACCGTCCGCCCTGCCGTCTTGTACGTGTTAACGATGGCATCTTCAATCGCGTGACCGGCACTGAGTTCTTCTTTATAGCGGCTGAGAAGAAGAATACAATAGTCGGTCCCGATTCCAAACAAGATGGCCACGAGGAAGATTTGCGTGTAGTTCGAGACCGGGAAGCCGAACCAATCGACGAAGAATGCAACGAATGATTGGCTTAAGAGATACGTGAATCCGACCGCAATGAGCGGGATGAACGGCGTCACGATTGAGCGGAACACGAGTAGAAGCAGGCCAAAAATGAGCACGACCGTGATGATCTCCGTCTTTTTCAAGCCTTCCTGTGCACTCAAGTTCACATCGTTGTTGATGATTTCTTCACCGGTGATGTAAACTGTCTCATCTTCCGGGAGAATGTCTGCTCGCACGTCATCCGCGAAAGCATTGATGTCTTCCATTGATCCCTCGACCGTGATCGGAACGAGCACGATCCGTCCGTCCTCAGATACGAGTTGCGCTTCCGTTTCTTCGTTTTCAAACGGATTGAGCACATCTTTGACGATTGGACTCGCCTGCTTCATCTCATCGATGACCCGGGAAATATCATCCCGTTCGGCGTCACCGAGCGTTTCGAACTCATAGACGAGCGAAATCGTCTTGTCGCTCTTTCCAGCGGCGTTCAAGATGTCCTGCGCCCGCTGCGAGTCCATGTCCTCGGATAATTGGAAGCTGCCGGCTTGCTCGGCCTGCTTCGTCAAATTCGGTGCCGCCACAAATAAGGCGGCCGTCAAGACGATGAGACCGATTAAGATTCCCCAGCGCCATTGAATGATTTTCTGCACGTGTTATTCCTCCCCAATTCGAAGCAGCTGTTTAATTTTCCGGAACGTCCGGACGAACTGTTCGATTTCTGTCTCATCTATTTTCCCGTCGAGTAGCGACTCGACGTAACGGTAGACGGCAGCATCCGCTTCTTCGACAACGCGATGTCCGGCCTCCGTCAATTCAATCAATCGCTCGCGTTGGTCTTGACCACGCCGACTGACGACAAGGTCTTTGTCGACGAGTTTTTTTAAGCGGTTCGAAACGGCGCTCTTATGCACACCTTGTTTCTGTGCCAGCTGTCCAGCCGGGATTGGTCCGAACTGTTCAAGTAACTTGAGCAGCTGCAGTTGTTCTCGCGAATAGTCATGCCAGACGTCACCTTCCATCGCCTCGATGACATGCTCTGCACCTTGGAACATGACTTCCTCGAACAGTTGGACGGCTTCCCGCATCAATTCTTTCATAATTGGTTTACCCCCTAAACTAGATAAGGATAGTTTATGCCCTAAACTAATAGACGTCAACTAAAACGACCGATGAAGTTGCTCCTTCATCGGTCGTTTTGATACACATATGTATAAAACGTCAGCGTTTGTCCTGCCCATTCCATCTGTCGTGCCTCGCCGTCACGTTTAAAGCCCGCACGCAATAATACGCACTGGGACGCCACATTGTCGATCGTCGTCTCGGCTCTCAATCGATTGAAGCCAGGCAACTCGAACGTCAACAATTGTCGCAGGGCCGCCGTGGCATACCCGCGTCCCCCATGCTCCGCTCCGACCCGGTAACCGACCTCGCCAGTGTCGGTATCGGTATGATGAACGTTCAGACGCCCGACGATTGTGTCGTCGCGCCAAATCAAGTAATAATACCCGTCCCCGTTCGTCTGCTCGCTCAATAGTTGCTGCAACGCCTGATGGAATGATTCCGGATCATAGTAGGCGTCGCCTCGACTCGGAACAGAACGCTCGAAATACGTGCGATTCTCGCACTCGAACACATACAGCAACGCCTCATCTTGAAGACGGATCGCCTTTACGCTTATCCGATCCATGTGACGAGCATCTCCCGTTCTTGAAGCAGTGCTGTCAGCTCTTCGACAGATACCCGCATGTATGCGCCAATCATCCCCATACCTGATTCCCCTCTCCAATTCATATGTCTGACTATTCGGCACGGTCATGAAAAAAAACTTCCGAAGAAGGTTTAGCGCATCGCTTCCGCAACGCGGAGTCCTGAGACGTACGCGCTCTCGAACCGCGTTCGACCTGAGGCGTCGTCCGGCTCGAGGAAAACGTCACCGGCCAAGAAAATCGGCGCGTCACGCAATGGGTAGTAAGGCTCGGCCCAGACGTCGGTCGCCTGTGCATAGCGCCACCGTTTCAACTGTCTCGATCGAATCACGGCTGAACCTGTCACCGATTGCAACAGCCGCTCAATCTCACGAAGCGTATCTTCATCCGCTCGCTCATACCACTCCTCGCTCCACGACTCGTCCATATAGACGCTGACGAGTTCGGTCGCCGAGATCCCTTTTTGGTGGTTATTGATGACTTTCAAGACACCCGGCGCCAAATCCGTATCAAGAATCCCTTCATGACCGATGGTAATTTCGCTTCCGAACTCGAACAAACCTACGAACGTCGGAGCATAGGTTAATTCACGTAACGCCGGATCGACTGCAAAGTCAGTGAGCAAGTCAAACGTCTGCGGGAGCGGCGACGTGATGAGAAGACGGTCATAGTGACGTGTTGTCACATCCGTCTTGACGACGACGGTCTCGTTCTCAAGCATGACCACCTCGGCCCGTTCGCTCAAATGGACGGTCAACCCCTCAGCCAAATGTTTGGCCAGGGTGTTCATCCCATCGATGGCGACATAGCGCGGATACGGATCGGCGTACCAAACGCGGACCAACTCCCGTTCGATCCAGTCGGCGACATCTTGTTTGAGTGCTTCCCCTCGTACAGTGAAATAGACCGCTCCGTGATCGGCTTTTCCGTCTCCAATCCGTCTCGTCGCCAAGCGTCCCCCGACGCTCCGACTCTTTTCAATCAGTTCAACCGTATGGCCGTGACGCACGAGGTCGCGTGCTGCGACAATCCCGCTCAGTCCTGCACCAATAATGCCGATATTCATATCCATTCCCCCTTCTGTCAGGAAGATTGTATCATGCTCGAGGACTCGTCGCCGGAACCGATGCGCTTCACGCCGAGCGATTCCACTGCTCGTCATACGTCCGGAGCGCGTCTTCATACATGACGGCGAAACGGCTGACGATGAACGGGCGGATGAGTGCTAGTGCGACGAGGAAAATCCATGACCCGAGGATGACCAAGTCGAGTTGTATATAAAAAATCAAACCGACTAGATACATCGGGACGAATGGCAAAATGAGTTTGAACGCATCCCACTTTTGTCCACGCATCATCGTTCTCGATTTTGTGATCGCCTCTGTAGCAGACAGTTCTGGTTCGTCGCGTAAGATGAAGTATGTGAACGCATACGAGAAATACTTCATGATTCCTGGTATGACGAGCAACAATGTCCACAACACTTGGAAAAATAGGATGAGAATTGTCGCGAGCAAATGCTTTCCATAGCGGTGACGAAACGGATCCAATACATCGCTCCAGCGAACCGGTTGCTCTCGTACCGTCTTTAAGATGAGCCAGTTGTATCCGACATTAATTGGATAGAGGGCGATATAAAATAAGATCCCACCTAGGCTGAGGATAGCCAACGGCACTGACTCCACCGTCAAACCGTAATAAGTCGGGTCTACCATCAACCCCAGCTCTAACATCACGGAGCAGGCAAACGACCAAATGAGTAACAATCCTGTCTTTCCTTTTAACGCTTCATGCGCCCGTTCATTCCATGTATGCACCATATCGCTTCCTCTTTTCATTCGTCTTTCTTGTCTTATACGCAACACGATGGAAAATGTTTCAAGTCCAATGAAAAAACAGGGCAAGCGCCCTGTCCATCAGTCTTCCCGATATTCTAAAATGTCGCCTGGCTGACAGTCTAGCGCCTGACAGATTGCTTCAAGCGTTGAGAAGCGGATTGCTTTCGCTTTGCCGGTCTTCAAAATCGATAAGTTCGCCATCGTAATGCCCACTTTTTCAGACAGCTCGGTCACACTCATTTTTCGTTTTGCCAACATCACATCAAGATTTACGATAATCGCCATATGTCTCACCTCAGACCGTCAAATCATTTTCTTGCTTCAAATCGATGGCTCGCTTCAATAGCTTCTGTAACAGCTCCGCAAACACGGCGACGACAAACGCGGCAAACACGAGGACGAGCCCGATCAGGAGGAACCCCGGCGCGTCATCTCGTTCGGCGAACCAGTAGAAAAACGGGAGCGTCCCAATGTAGACGGCGGTGATCGCCAACGCACAAAACTTGATCGCGCGGAGTGATTGAACAGCCCGATAGGAGAACCCTTCGTCGCGGTCAATCAACCGGAGCAGCCTGAACGTTTGGAACAGGGCGATAAAGAACGGGATGGCCGATCCATACATGCCGATCACGATTGGACGAATCGAGTCTTCAATCCAACTCCCACTCTCGACCGCCTCGCGCCAAATGTACGGAAGCAAAAACAAGCAGGCTGCCACAATTGGGACAGCCAGAACGAATACGGCCAACCGTAAAAAAACCGTCTCTCGTTTCATGATGCAGACACCTCACCTCGTTTGATGCCTTCATCATAATCCTCTTTTTATTGTTTATCAATAAATAATCATCGTTAATAAATAAAAACCTCAGGATATTCTGAGGTTTATCCTTGAAATCCCTGCGATGATTTGTTATCCGTTTGATACAAAAAAGCCAAGATCCCGAAAGATCTTGGCCCATTATTTATTCTACTGTGACTGACTTCGCCAAATTACGTGGCTTGTCGACATCGCAATCACGCGCAAGTGCCGCATAATACGAGATGAGTTGAAGTGGTAATACCGTCACGAGCGGTGTAAGGAGTGGTTCAACACGTGGCAAGACGAATGCATCACTCTCGTGTTCCATTCCTTCCATCGAGATCGTGCAGGCAACGGCTCCACGAGCGACAACTTCCTTGATGTTCCCGCGGATGTTGAGGTGCGTGTTCGGTTGCGAGACGAGCGTGATGACCGGTGTGCCGTCTTCAATCAAGGCAATCGGTCCGTGCTTGAGTTCTCCACCTGGGTAGCCTTCTGCTTGGATATACGAGATCTCTTTGAGCTTGAGGGCACCTTCGAGACCAACATATGAATCCATTCCACGACCGAGGAAGAACGCGTTGCGTGACTCTTTCAAGAACTTGTCTGCCAATTGCTCAAAGATTTCTTTTTGAGCCATGACCGAATCCATGATCGTCGCGATACGCGCGAGTTCTGTCATAAGGTCAAACGGAAGCTTTTTGCCGTTCGCACGAGCGATATCGTAGGCGAGGATGGCGAGCACAGCAATTTGGGCCGTGTATGCTTTCGTCGATGCGACCGCAATCTCTGGGCCGGCATGGAGGAGCATCGTCTCGTTCGCTTCACGTGAGAGTGTCGAACCAGCAACATTCGTAAGTGTGAGCGCCTTGTAGCCGCGCTTCTTCACTTCGACGAGGACGGCCCGGCTGTCCGCTGTCTCACCTGATTGTGAGATGAAGAGGAACAACGGCTTCTCAGTGAGGAGCGGCATGTTGTAACCGAATTCTGACGCGACGTGCACCTCTGTCGGCACACCTGCGACGCGCTCAATCAATTGCTTGCCGACGAGACCGGCGTGGTAGCTCGTACCGCAAGCGACGATGTAGATGCGGTCGGCTTCCGAGACGAGCGAGCGCACGCCTTCTGTGAGCTCGATGTCACCGGCTTCGTTCTGGTAGTGTTGGATGATGTTACGGATGACGGCCGGTTGCTCGTCCATCTCCTTCAACATGTAGTGCGCGTACGTGCCCTTCTCGATGTCTGACGCATCGATCTCGGCCGTGTACGGGGCACGTTCGAGGATCTCGCCGTCGAGCGTCTTGATCGTCGCCGATTCGCGCGTCAAGATGACGATCTCGCCGTCGTGGAGCTCGAGGTACTGGTCCGTCACTTGGAGCATCGCCATCGCGTCCGACGCCACGACGTTGAACGTACCGTCGCCGAGTCCGACGAGGAGTGGTGACTTGTTCTTACCGATGTAGAGGCGCTCTTGGTCCTCTGAGTCGATCATCGCAATCGCATACGAGCCGTGGAGCTCAGACAACGTCTTGCGGAACGCCGCCTCGACGTCGCCGAGTTCGACGAAGTTCTTCTCCATCAACTGGACGATGACTTCCGTGTCCGTCTCCGAGAGGAACGGCACGTCGAGCGTCGCCTTGATCTGCTCGTCGTTCTCGATGACACCGTTGTGGACGAGCGTGAAGCGGCCCGTCGTGCTCTGGTGCGGGTGGGCGTTCGGGACGCTTGGCACACCGTGTGTGGCCCATCGTGTGTGACCGATTCCAATCAATCCGTCTACTTCTGCTGGGACGACTTCGCGTAGCGCAGCAATCCGGCCGACTTCTTTATGCACGTTCACGTTATCGTGCATCAAAGCAAGACCTGCCGAATCATAACCACGGTACTCAAGTTTTTCAAGACCTTTGAGAAGGATTTCCTTCGCTCCGGTGTTCCCAATCATTCCTACAATTCCACACATACAAAATTCTCCCTTTATCTTCGATTTCTCGAAAAAGGAAACGGGCTTTTTCTAAGATCTGTCAACGCGCTCCCCTTTGGCCGTCCGGTCGCCCGGGCGTTTTGAGGGTTTGCTTGTAGTCGTGACAGGCGACTAGGAGGCATCCGCCGAAAACTCGATAACCTCCAACCTCGTCAACTCCGAAGAGTTCTGGCGCTTGGTTCGTACTGGGTGTCCTTCCGTTTCTAAGGGCACGCTCTTAATAGTACAAATCACACCTCCATTCGTCAAGAAAATCACATAATTTCACAGTGACAAAACGGAAACAAAAAGGGAACCCGAGGACGGATTCCCTTGTTTTATTCCCTATTTCGACAGAATTATCCTTCTACGCCGTAATCTTCGCGGACAACTTGTGCGATTCGTTCAACATAACGGTCACATTCTTCCGATGTCGGTGCTTCCGCCATGACACGCACGAGCGGCTCCGTACCAGAAGCGCGGACGAGGATACGGCCGTTGCCGTTCATTTCGGCTTCCGCTTCTTGAATCGTCGCGAGGACACGGTCGCCGTTCATCGCCTCGTTTTTGTCCGTGACACGGATGTTGACGAGTTTTTGTGGGTAGACCGGCATCTCAGCTGCGAGTTCTGACAACTTGCGGCCTGTCGTCTTCACGATTTGAGCGAGTTGGACGCCAGATAGCATGCCGTCTCCTGTCGTCGAGTGGTCGAGGAAGATGAGGTGACCCGACTGCTCGCCACCGAGTGTGTAGTTGTGTTTCTTCATCTCTTCGACGACATAACGGTCACCGACCGCCGTCTGGAGCGCCGTCATGCCTGCATCTTCAACGGCTTTATGGAAACCGAGGTTACTCATGACCGTCGCGACGATCGTGTTGTCTTTGAGACGGCCTTTCTCGCTCAAGTACTTCCCGCAGATGTACATGATTTTATCGCCGTCGACGATATCACCGTTCTCATCGATCGCAATCAAGCGGTCGCCGTCGCCGTCAAAGGCGAGACCCATGTCCGCTCCTTTTTCACGAACGAATTGTGCCAAGTGCTCAGGGTGAGTCGAACCGACACCTTCGTTAATGTTCAAGCCGTTAGGCGAGTTGCCGATCGTCGAGACGTTCGCTTCGAGGTCCGCAAATAAACGGGCTGCCAATCCACTCGTCGCACCATGGGCGCAGTCGAGGGCGATATGGAGACCATCGAAATCTTCGTCGACCGTCTGTTTTAATAATTGAAGGTATTTTTGAGCACCTTCATAGTAATCCGAGACGAAGCCGAGGTCTTTTCCGACTGGGCGTGGCAACGTGTCTTCTGCCGCATCCAAAATCGCTTCGATTTCCGCTTCGGTCGCGTCGTCGAGTTTGAAGCCGTCGCTACCGAAGAACTTGATGCCGTTATCTGCGACCGGGTTGTGCGACGCCGAGATCATGACACCAGCCGTCGCATCGAGCGACTTCGTCAAATAAGCGACACCTGGGGTTGAAATGACACCGAGACGCATCACTTCGGCTCCGATTGATAGGAGACCCGCGATGAGCGCACCTTCAAGCATATGACCTGAAATGCGTGTATCACGGCCAATCAAGACTTTTGGTTGTTCGCCGGCTGGCAAGTGTTTCGATAACACGTAGCCGCCCGCACGACCTAAACGATATGCTAATTCTGCTGTCAATTCTGAGTTCGCGACACCGCGGACTCCATCAGTTCCAAAATATTTACCCATAAATTCAATTCCTCACTTTTGTATGATTGAACGCCTCATTGAATCGAGGACGTTTCGGTTTGTTCATCGACACTCGTTAACTCGATGTCGATTGTCTTCGGTGAGACGACGGTCACACCTTTAGGTACTTCATAATCGACGTCGACCCCATGCAATCCGCTCGGGAGCCCAGTCAAATCTAAGGTCACACTCACGCTGTTCGACGTGATGTTCTCTAAGAGTGACCGTTTCCCGGACAGCGTCACTCCAATCACTTCGGGTGCTTGGAGCGTAAAGTTCGTCCGGTCATATCCTCGCACGGTCACAGGTATTGTCAAACGAACCCGTTCCGTCAACTCGCTCGTATCGTCTCTCGACTCATCTGCAGCCCGGACGAGCAATTGGACTTCCACTTGCTTCGTCTCAAGCGACGAGGCGCCTTCCGGCAAAACGAGAGTGGCGGTCACTTTTCCGGTCTTGTCGATGCCGTCCACATCGATTGGTTCTGTCTCAACGGTTTCAATCGTATCGAGCACGTCTTGTGGCGCAAAGACACGGACTTCCATCTCGTCCAGCAACGTATCGACAAGCCTATAATCTTCAGCCACATCCCCGGACGTGACCGCTTCAATCGGGAAGACCGCGCTCTGTTCGTAGACAGGAACCGTCACACTGATGATATTCGGTTCGACGGTCACGTTGAGCGGATTGCCGTTCGCATCTAAAATCGTCGGCGTCAATTCTCGCGTGAACGTTTGACTTTGATTGGTGACATCGACGTTCAACGTGATCTCTTTGACGTTTTGAATCCGACTCGCACCGCCCGAGACTTTCACCGTCGCCGGTTCGATTTCGGCGTCACCGACAACTTTCCCGTCCGGCAACTGGTCTTTGTTCAATAGGTTGACGGATACCGGCACTTCAATTGTTTGTTTGCGGTCGATGTAGATTTCTACCGTATCCCGCTCAAGCTTGACGTTGACGTCGCCGCCAAAGCCGCGCGCCTCGACCGGAACGCGATGGAATCCGGTCCCTAGATTCGTCAAATCGACGAAGACTTGATAATCTTTCACCAACTTCGTCATCGTTAAACTGCTAGATGGTCCTTGAAGTTCAACGTTCATTTCTTCCGGAACGTTATAAGCCACGTACTGCACCTCATCGAAGAACACTTCGACCGGTACGTCGAGCGACATCGAACTTTGTCCGACAATCGGGAGGGCATTCGTGGAGTTCGTCGACGAGCTCGTCTCGGCGACCATGAAATAAAGCAGGATGGCTAAAGCAAGTGCGATGATGCGGAGAAACCATTTATGTTGTAACCACTGATCAATCACTTACTTGTCCCCCCCTTTTTTATTAAAGAACGAGAGCGTCGTCTCTTTTTCTTCAATAACGAGTTCTTGGATCAATTTATTGCGAAGTGCCTCCTCATCCAACTCTCGATACAGACGACCCGCGATCGCGAGCGACACGGCACCTGTTTCTTCAGAGACGGTGAGGGTCACGCTATCGGTCACTTCACTGACGCCAATCGCAGCCCTGTGTCGTGTTCCTAACGCTTTATCGATGTGCGGGCTCTCGGACAACGGCAAATAACAAGCCGCTGCCGCAATTTTCCCATCTTGAATAATCATCGCCCCATCGTGCAGGGGGGTGTTCGGAATGAACAGGTTGATGATCAGTTGTGATGTAATATGTGAATCCATGCGAATACCGGTCTCGACATACTCATTCAAGCCTGTATCGCGTTCAATCGCAATTAATGCGCCGATGCGACGTTTTGACATATATTGCGCTGAACTGACGATCGCTTCAATCATTTGACGTTGCTTATCCTCATCGCTCGTGCTTGTCCGGCCAAACAAATTGCTCGTTCGTCCTAAATGCTCGAGTCCTCGTCGAAGTTCTGGTTGGAAGATGATAATGATTCCGAGTAGTCCATATGTGATGACTTGATTCAATAAGAACTGTAATGTCTTCAACCCAAAGAACCCGCTGAGGAACCAGCTGACAAGAATAATGGAAATCCCTTTAATCAATTGGACCGCTTTTGTCCCACGTACAATCATCATCAATTTATAGATGACATACGTGACGACGACAATATCTAAAACGTCATTCAAATAATCGTACCAATGTACGTTCTCTGAAAGACTAAAAAATGATAAGAATGATACTTGTTCAAGTAGCGGCAAATGCTCCCCTCCTCAACTACCTAGCCAATTCGTGCAAATTACATTATATCACATTTCCGAAACCACGCATCGCTAGACGATAAAACGAAACCAGATTGAAACGAACACAAAAAGACGCCGTCTCCGGCGTCTCCGTTAGAAGATTTGTTTGAACGAATACCACATCCACTCAAACATCCGATCGATCTGCTCGAGTTCTCCCGTTACTTCTCCAGCGCTAGCTAGATAAGCCCGGCCATTTACAGCCGTCGCGTTTCCATTGACCGTCCCTTCAATTCGAAGGTCACCGCCTTGGACCGTGATATCTCGATCGACGGTAACGCCTTCTGGGATAACGACCTCGTTTGACGTGACAACGATGCCCGGCACTTTCGTGTACGTCATCGTCTCTGTCGACTCATTCCATAGGCCGAGTGTCGCACTCGACATCAAACTGAAGAATAAGGCTGCTGCCATCAGTCCTGGATGCTTACGGAACCAAGTCATCCATTTGGATTGTGGTCTCTGTTTTGTCCGGACTTTGTCTTCAAATCGAGTCACCGGTGTGACCTCTACCCGTGCTTTCGCTTCCGGTAAGGACGCCATCACACGGGCTGTAAAATCATCGGATAATTTCGGCCGTGGTAAAGCCTTCAGTTCGGCATCTATTCGTTCGTATTGAAGGTACGCTTCATATAAGTCGTCGTCCTCCAACAAATGACGTAGTTCGTCAGATTCTTCGGGCAGGATGCCATCTTCCAAATATTGTTGTACTTTTTCTTCAGGAGTCAATTGAACCCCTCCCTGTTTTGAAAGATTGTCTTTAACATTTCTCTTCCCCGGAAGATCCTTGTTTTAACCGTAGCGACCGGCATATCGATCATGACACTGATTTCTTTCAGCGATAAATCATCCACGTATTTCAGCAGAAGCGGAATCCGATACTTATCGGGCAACTGCTTAATCGCTTCATGCATCTCGCCTCGAATTTCGCGATGAACGACTTGGGCATCGGGTTGGGGTGCTTCATCAGCCAAATGGTCCTGATAGGTCAAGCCGTCGGTGCCCGCAATCTCGGCATCCATCGAATATTCCGGCTTTCGCTTTCTGAGACGATCGATTGCGACGTTCGTCGCAATGCGATAGAGCCACGTCTTGAACTTGTACTGCGGATCGTACGTATCAATTCGGGTATACGCCCGAATGAACGTCTCCTGGGCAGCATCTTCTGCTTCGCCACGATCATACAATATCTTATAAGCGATAGCAAAGACACCATCCTTGTACAGTTCTACCAGCTCAGCAAACGAATCATGATTCCCCGACCTCAATTCGTCTACTAAACGGGTGGTCAGCCGTTCCATCAATCCACTTCCCCTCTCCGCAACCTATGCGGTCATCTTTCTATACGAATCAATTTCTATGTAGGTTTCAAAAAATATGACAACAAAAAAAGTTTCCAAGTCCATTGTAACAAAGGGACTTGGAAACTGTAAGGTCATCAGACAGTTTCACTTTCCAATAACAGGTTTTCTTTGGATTTCAAAATTGTCTCGCACAACTCGAACGCCAACTGGGCCGTCGTATCATCATGGTCAAGCGCTGGGTTCAATTCAACTAGCTCAATCGCTATCAAATCGTCTGCCTTCATCGCTTCGGCCAAAATCGCTTTCCCTTCCGCGGCCGTAAGACCTTGCTCGACCGGCGTGCCGGTACCTGGGACGAGTTGCGCGTCCAAACTGTCCATATCGAAGCTGAGGTAGAAACGATCGACACGTGCGCGCAAATAAGCGAGTGCCTCTTTCATCATGACATCGACGCCCCGCGTTCGAATTTCTTCGACCGTGATCACTTTAATGCCGAGTCGATTGATCTCTCGAATCTCACCCTCATCGATGTCTCGAAGTGCCATATAGACCAAGTGCTCAGGCGTAAGTTTCGGTTCACGTCCGCCGACCTCCGTCAAACGGATATCCCCCATCCCCATAGCGGCGGCAAGCGGCATACCGTGAATATTGCCCGATGGAGATGTTTCACCTGTGTTTAAATCAGCATGCGCATCGACCCAAATCACGCCGTATGGACCTGTTTTGGCAAGACCGGCGAGCGTCCCAATCGCCATGCTGTGATCGCCCCCAACAATCAACGGGAATCGCTTCGCTTGAATTTCTGCATCGACGACCTCAGCGAGTTCTTGAACCGTGTATAAGACTCCATCCACCCGTTTCAAGTGCTCTTCGCTGTTAATCATTTCAGATTCAGGTAAAACACGAATCGTCTGTTGCTTCGTTTCCGTTGGCAATAGTGTTTCCAATCCGAGTGTCCGTAATTTTGATGGACCTTGCTCTACACCATGTTTCCCCTGTCCATAGCGTAGCGGCACTTCAATATATGACCAATTCATCCCCATTCCCCCTTGAACGTTTATACTTTCATTGTAAACGCTACCAAACTCGTGGTTCAACTTCACACAATGATGAATAAACATACAAAAAGGCAGCCTGAATGGTGGCAGGCTGCCTTTCTCTGTACTCTCAAGTGAATGGTTCATGGATTTAGGCAAAAAAAAACTTAAGTCGTAAGTAACTTAAGAAAAAAACAAATGGTGGAGCCTAGCGGGATCGAACCGCTGACCTCCTGCGTGCAAGGCAGGCGCTCTCCCAGCTGAGCTAAGGCCCCATTAAAGGGAATAATATGGAGCGGAAGACGGGATTCGAACCCGCGACCCCGACCTTGGCAAGGTCGTATTCTACCACTGAACTACTTCCGCATAAAAAATGAGCCATGCAGGGCTCGAACCTGCGACCCTCTGATTAAAAGTCAGATGCTCTACCAACTGAGCTAATGGCTCAAACCTGGTGGGGGGGGGCGGATTCGAACCGCCGAACCCGAGGGAGCGGATTTACAGTCCGCCGCGTTTAGCCACTTCGCTACCCCCCCAAGGAGTGCCGGCGAAAGGATTCGAACCCTCGACCCTCTGATTACAAGTCAGATGCTCTACCAACTGAGCTACACCGGCATATATGGTTTGATGAATTAAAATTAAATGGTGGAGGATGACGGGATCGAACCGCCGACCCCCTGCTTGTAAGGCAGGTGCTCTCCCAGCTGAGCTAATCCTCCGAATGGTGACCCGTACGGGATTCGAACCCGTGTTACCGCCGTGAAAGGGCGGTGTCTTAACCGCTTGACCAACGGGCCTTAATTGGCTCCGCAAGTAGGATTTGAACCTACGACCTACCGGTTAACAGCCGGTTGCTCTACCACTGAGCTATTGCGGAACGATTTTGCCTGGCAGCGTCCTATCCTCACAGGGGGAGACCCCCAACTACTTTCGGCGCTGAAGCGCTTAACTTCCGTGTTCGGCATGGGAACGGGTGTGGCCGCTTCGCTATCGCCACCAGACAAAAGAATATTAACATCGCCCTGAGGGCATGTCAATTCATTTCAGGATTGTTCCCTGAAAACTGAAGACTCATCAATTCACACAAACCTTAGACTAGATCAAAGCCTCGACCGATTAGTATCATTCAGCTCCACACGTCGCCGTGCTTCCACCCATGACCTATCTACCTCATCGTCTCTGAGGGGTCTTTCTTGATTGCTCAAAGGGAAATCTCA